>CAJQKX010000464.1 GCA_905479025.1 uncultured Paraglaciecola sp. | reverse complement strand
GCTAAACATGCCGCGGGAGTAATCATGAGGCCCGATACTCATGGAAAAATTTGATTGCTGGGTATCAAAAGGATTAGGGGTTAGCACATTAATCACTCCATGCACTGCATTAGAGCCATACATAGTACTAGCAGGGCCACGTAACACTTCAAGGGACGATACCTGTTCGGTATTCGCGTCGAACAATTGATTAACATTACAAAATCCTGGTGCACGTAACGACAGTCCATCTTGAGCGATAAAAAATGCACCGCATCCACCCGCACCGGTCAGAACCGGTGAACGAATGGCAGTAAGGTGTTCTTGGCCATTACCTCGACTTATCCAACCACGCGGTATGCGAACCAAAGCTTGATTTATATGCTGTTGCTCAATTAATCTTAAACTTTTATCGTCTATCCAACTAATATTGCCAGCTACATCTAAAATATTTTGACCAGTGCGTATGGCTATCACAGTGATCCGCTCTATTTTTGTTTTTCATTTTGGCCCAAAGCCGGTGTACTCAATAGGATTAATGCGAGATAAGTCATAGTTAGGTTCAAAGAAACCCCTAAGGTAACAATTTAAGATAAAATTTCATTGGATTTTAGATCATGGTTCACTGCATTCCAATACACTAAATGTAATATTTTTAGTTAAGACGCATCATATTATTCATTTAAGTCTATGATAAATATAGTAAATTCACATTCAAACAAGTTGATTGTCAATTGTGTTTTGCTGCATATTTTCTCTTAATTGGGACGGTAAAATTCCAAACATTAAACGAAACTGACGACTAAAATAGCTGTGTTCAGAAAAACCGCATCGATAGGCTACATCGGCAATGGGTAAACGCGTTTCAATTAACATTCTACGAGCATTTTCTAAACGAATTTCGTTGATAAACTGTTTGGGGGTCTTAGACAAATACTTTTTAAAACGCCTTTCCAATGCACTCACTGATATAAAGGCAAGTTTTGCTAATTCTTCAATTTTCAAGTCTCGATGAAAATTTTCACGCACATATTCTACGGGTGCCTTTATGGCATCGATGCTTGATAACACCTGTGATGCCTTAGATAACAAACGTGTAAAACCATAAGAACCGATGATGTTATTTTGACGATCCAATAAAGGCCTCTTCGAGGTTGAAAACCAAGCAAATTCGCCAAACTTAAGGATGTTCAATTCTAAACGGTCAGTGATCACATTGCCGCTCATGACACTTTTATCATCAGTAATAAATTGTTTAGCTATATGAGGCGGAAAAAATGCGTAATCTGACTTACCCAAGACTTGATTAAGTGAATGCATACCAATGTGCTCAACAAACCTCTTATTGGCGAAGACTACTTGACTTTCGGTGTCTTTAATCCAAAAAATCACATCCGTTAGCAGATCAAACATGCTAAGGATTTGCTCAATACCAATCACATCTTGAAGAAATGGGTATTGTTGATGACTTGTATTTTCCAACATATGACTGCAACCATAAAAAGAACGACGCCGAAATTATTGCATACATAGGAGGATTTGTTCTATTCAAGTTCACCGCACAAATGGCATATTGATGTTAATTTATTGTTGGTAAATGGCTCATTAGCCGTAAATCACGACTCAGCAACACAAAGGTTAGGTATAAGATATGGTTACAATGATTAGAAAAACTTCACTATTAAGCAGCTTACGAGCAGCTTTGGTTGTGCCTATTGCATTGAGTTTGTCTACTGTAACGTTTGCCCATGAATTAGGTTTACAGTTGTATAGCGTAAGAAAGCAAATGGAGCAAAATTTACCCGAGGCCTTTAGCCAAATTAATCAGTGGGGGATAAAGGTAGTTGAAGGTGGAGGGGCATTATATGGACATCCCGTTGAAGAGTATAAAAACCAATTATTAAAAAATGATCTTCAAATTGTCAGCGTAGATGCTTCATTTGAAGAACTGCGCGACAACCCCATGGCAGTCGTTTACAAAGCTAGATACTTTGACAGTCGCTTTGCAACATTTTATTGGATACCACACGATGCTAAAAAAGGTTTTGGTATCATGGATGCCAAAGGAGCTATTGAGGTCATGAATAAAGCTGGCAAGTTGTTAAAAGAAAATGGTATCACCCTGCAATATCATGCACATGGATACGAATTTATGCCACATGGAAAAGGAACCTTGTTAGATTATATACTTGAAAATGTTGAACACGCAGCGTTTCAGATGGATGTCTTTTGGATGAAACAAGGTGGAATGGATCCCACTAAAATTTTACAAAAGTACCCAGGTCGTTTTTTGTCTCTACATTTAAAAGATCGTAAAAAAGGAACACAAAATACATCCAATGGTAAAGCAGATGTTGAATCAAATGTTATATTAGGTACAGGAGATGTGGGTATAGCGTCTGTGATTGCAGAAGCCAAAAAACAAGGGATCCGCTATTTCTTTATTGAGGATGAATCATCTAGGGTAATGTATCAAGTTCCTGAAAGTATGAATTATTTCAATAGTATATATAAATGATGCCACAATTGGTGTGCACTAACAGATATCAAGCTCAGTCTATTTGAGCTTGATTGTTTCACATTTAATACACTATTTTATTGAATACTTGAAACATAAAAACTTAACTAATTTGACTTGATTTTTATACTATACACCCTTAATTTAAGGAAAAGAATCGTGTTAAAAATCATATATTATTAATATTTTAGGCGTTTCTTTATTGCAATATAAAAGTAAAATTCTTGTGGCATGTAAATTTGTTTGCGCGCATCTGTTAAAGGACTCTTGATATAGCGTGCAACCTATGGGAGCAGAACACCAGCAATAAAGCAGTCCGCAAGTAGTAATTAAATAAACTAGTAACAGTAAAGAACCTTATTCTTGGTTTCATTTGCTAGCAGCTGCTTAAACTAATTTTATAGATATCTCTATCGCTTCTTGACCTTTATATTTATACTCATCTTTACACACTTTCTCACCCACATAAAAACACTTTAAACAACCACTTATTAGACCAACAGCTAAATTTTCAAATGTCGAGAAGACAGATAATACATCGTTAATTCATTGTCGGATTTTTACTCATGGTAAAAGAGCGGTAGCTGAGCGTCGGGATAAAGTTTCCTTGCCTCACCATGAATATAGCAATCAATCTTTTAAAAATTCAAATGGCTTAGACATACCCTTGAAAAGTGTAGGGTAGCGTTCGGAAAATCGATTAAAAAGGTATTGACCAAAGACTTCCAATAAGGTCACAACCAGAATATTGACAACTTGACTTAGGTTTACTGTCATTCTGAAAATTTCTTCGTGGTTATAAGTACCTATAGCAATATAGGCACCGTTATTCGGCAATTCAATTTTTTCAATAATATCTTCAAGAACATCTATAGAAAATACATCTTCCACCATGTCCATAAATTTTGTAAATACGATACCTTTGATAATTATTGCATGCTCTTAATATAATGTTGTAATGAGTCTAAAATACGTTCAGATTTAGAAACTTAACAATACAACTCTTCGCGGCAGTTATGATTGTAGCAGTAAAGAATGCGCAGCTAAATTGGTCAAATTATCATAGTTGAGATTATGGATGTTTTAAGTTATTTCTGTATGTTATCTAGCTAACTCCTTATAAAATAGCCAGCTCAACTTAGCACTCGGGATGAATAATTGTGTACCTTGTGGCTTATTGACGTCTGTGTCGTAACAAACGGATAAATGTTTGCTAAGAACTGAGTATAAGTTTACTTAAGGCCCCCATAAAACCTAGCGCAGCATATGATTGTATATCTGAGGGCATAATATTAGCAGTTAATGCATAATTAGGCGTACTTACACCAAGTTGCAGAAGTGATTTTATTGCCTCTTTACCATCCATGACTGGCATCTGAATATCCATCAAGATTACATCATATTGAACTGCCAGTGCCTTTTGTAATCCTTCAAGTCCATTTACTGCAAAATCCACCTGCGCAACTGTTTGCTGAAGATTAAAGGTGATCGACTGTTGATTCACTTTCGTGTCTTCGACCAATAAAATATTGCCGACTAATGAAGGGATCACTAAAGGTTTAGGGGCAATATTGCCTCGGTTAAGGATAGACTCGCATTCACCATCATATTTTTGGCAAACTATAGTCACACAGAATCTTGAGCCTTTGCCAAGGGTAGACTCCAATTCAACCGCACCTCCCATTAATTCAACCATACTTTTAGTGATAAATAATCCCAATCCACTGCCACCAAAATTCCGGGTGATACTAGAATCAGCTTGGCGGAAATATTCAAATATTAACGTTTGTTTATCTCTCGCAATACCCTCGCCGGTATCAATCACTTCTAACTGTAAGGTGCTGGTACTCACTAAAAATTTCACATGCAAACTGACACTGCCAGTTTCAGTGAACTTACTCGAATTACTAAATAAATTATGTATCATTTGTTGAATCGTGTATGGTCTGCCATTACCAATTCAGTTATAACAGAGTCCATTATCAGAACAAAATCAAGCTGTTTCTTTCTGCACTTAAAAAGGTAAATTTGTTCAATATTTTGTAGCAAGTTAGGAAGGTTAAAGCGTATGGCTTCAAGTTCTATTTTTGATTTTAATCTTAATTATATCTAGTACTAAACTTAACAAACTGGTTAAGTGGCCAGCACCGTTAATAATATTAGTCAGATTTTGTACTTGTTTTGCGATTTAGTTGGTGTTGCAATAATACCTCCTCAAAACCAACAATCGCGGTCAAAGGTGTCCTGATTGCATGATTCATCTTGGTTAAAAATTCTGATTTAGATTAGTTTGCTGCGTAAGCTTCTGTTTTCGCTTTTTCTGCTTCTCTGGTGCGCTCTAAGATCTGTTTTTCTAAGTTCTCTTTGAAGTCTTCTAATTCTTGATTACGCTAAATAATTCTAAAGATTGTTGTTCTAAAATAACTTTCACAGGTAGCCAAGCCTGCCGCTTTCTTTGATAACGCCTTTTTAGTATGTCTTCATTCATAAGATTGTTGGTGTTTGTATATCAATATCTCTGATTACTATATTCCTTAATATAATTTTATAATTTCATTTTACCGAAAAATTCATTAAACATGTTGAAACTGTTATTTTTATGGTCTGTACTTGCCCAAATCCATGGGCATTGGTACAGTTAGCACAATATTAATATTATCAATCAAAGTGCGGTTTTTACATGTTCAAAAAGTTACGGGGAATGTTTTCCAACGATTTGTCAATTGACCTCGGCACAGCAAATACCCTTATTTACATCAAAGATCAGGGTATTGTGCTCAATGAACCATCTGTTGTAGCTATTCGTCAAGAACGTGCCGGTGGGCCTAAAAGTGTTGCGGCCGTTGGGCGTGAAGCCAAACAAATGTTAGGTAGAACGCCAGGTAACATAAAGGCTATTCGTCCCATGAAAGATGGGGTGATTGCAGACTTTTATGTGACAGAAAAAATGCTTCAACATTTTATCAATCAAGTACATGATAATAACTTTTTACGTCCCAGCCCAAGAGTGCTGGTGTGTGTGCCTTGTGGCTCAACTCAAGTTGAACGACGAGCTATTCGTGAGTCCGCTTTAGGTGCAGGTGCCCGAGAAGTCTACCTGATTGATGAACCCATGGCGGCAGCTATTGGGGCTTGCTTACCGGTTTCAGAAGCGACAGGCTCTATGGTGGTGGATATTGGTGGCGGTACGACAGAAGTAGCCATTATTTCACTCAACGGTATCGTTTATTCGTCTTCAGTGAGAATTGGTGGCGACAAATTTGATGAATCGATTATTTCTTATGTTCGTCGTAACTTTGGTTCACTTATAGGCGAGGCAACAGCTGAACGTATTAAGCATGAGATTGGTGCTGCCTACCCAGGTGAAGAATTAGAAGAGATTGAAGTGAGTGGCCGTAACTTAGCAGAAGGCGTACCACGTAGATTCACACTTAACAGTAATGAAATTCTTGAAGCTTTACAAGAGCCTTTAACCGGTATTGTGTCTGCAGTTATGGTGGCACTTGAACAATCACCACCAGAATTGGCCTCAGATATCTCTGAGCGTGGCATGGTGCTGACCGGTGGTGGGGCTTTACTTAAAGATCTAGACCGTCTTCTTATGGAAGAAACCGGTATACCAGTGGTGATTGCAGATGATCCACTGACTTGTGTCGCTAAGGGCGGTGGTAAAGCATTTGAAATGATTGATATCCATGGAGGAGATCTCTTTAGCTACGAATAGTCGCAATTGAAATTTCATAGTAAACAAGGCGACATATTGTCGCCTTTGGGCAGACAATAATGAATTTAATGTTTTCAAGTGGACCCTTTCTGCCCAACCGACTTGTGCTGAGTCTTTTGCTGTCTGTGGCACTTATTCTGTTCGACCATAAGTTAGATGGATTTGGCACCACGAGAGTATATCTCAATTCATTGGTCAGCCCACTGCAATACTTAGCCAACCTACCTGGCCAAATGCTCAATGCCAGCGCAAGTCGTTTTGTTTCTCACGAACGCTTATTTAATGACAATGCTAAGTTGACCCATGATGCAATAGTGATGAACGGCCAACTGCAGCGCTTAATTTTTTTACAACAAGAAAATGACCGTTTACGCAGCCTATTAAATTCCCCAGTACAAGACAATACTCGCAAAATTGTCGCTGAGCTCATGGCAGTGGATAACAACCCTTATAGTCATCAAATAGTCATTAACAAAGGCGCTATTAATAGTGTGTTTGAAGGGCAACCCGTTTTAGATGATAAAGGCATTGTTGGACAAATTATGCAAGTGAGTTCAACTAATAGCCGCGTGTTACTCATAGCAGATGTTACCCATGCCATACCAGTTAGAGTAGCGCGGAATAACGTACGTTTAATTGCTTCTGGTTCTGGCAGCTTGGATGAGCTATTAATACAACATGTGGCACATAGTAGTGATCTAAAAATTGGTGATATATTGTTATCCTCAGGCTTAGGTAATATATTTCCAGAAGGTTACCCAGTAGCAACTATCATATCCATTATTCGAGATGAAAGTAGGCCATTTTCCCAAGTCAGAGCAAAACCTATTGCTCAACTTGACCGGTTAAAATACTTATTATTACTCTGGTCAGAGCGCTCATCTGAAGAAAAACAAGCAAAAGAAGAGATGGTGCCAAAATGAGCTTACGCAATTATTCTATCGCGCTGAGCATTGTGATTGCATTGGTACTTCAGATTATGCCCATGCCCGCTATGGCCGATTTGTACCGTCCAGATTGGGTCTTGTTGGTACTGAGTTATTGGGCACTGGCGTTACCCAACAGGGTCAATATAGGCGTGGCGTTTTTTACTGGCCTAATACTAGATATATTACTTGGCACTAGCATGGGTGTGCATAGCTTCGCTATGTGTTTATGTATTTATGTATTAGCTGTAAACCATAAACGTCTTCGCAATTATTCTGTTTGGCATCAATCTATTATTATTGGCATTATAGCGGCCTTATACAACTTGGTGATTTTTTGGGTTCAACATTTAATCACCGATATATATTTTTTGTTAAATTACCTCTGGCCCGTCTTAAGTTCAATGGTGATATGGCCTTGGTTATTCTGGTTACTGCGTAAAATTCGTCGCCAGCTGCGACTGAACTAATGATGTTACTTCTAGCCTCACAGTCTCCTCGCAGAGCTGAATTACTGAAACAAACAGGCATACCGTTTCGTCAATATCCAGTGGATATTGACGAAACAGTGCTAACCCATGAAACCCCTGACAAGTACGTTCGAAGAATGGCTCAAGAAAAGTCTAGTTTAGGTTACAAAAGGGCAGGGGCCAAAAAGCTAGTGTTGGGTTTGGACACAATAGTCGTCACTGAAGGCAATATTTTGGGTAAACCCAAAGACAAAGCTGACGCGGTGCGTATGTTGAATTTATTGTCCGATAGTACCCACCAAGTATTAACGGCCGTTACTATCACTAACTGTAAACAACAAAAAACCATTGTGGTTGAAACTCAGGTCTGTTTTGGGGCTCTTAGTAACGAGCAAATAGCATGGTATTGGACAACTGGTGAGCCACAAGATAAAGCTGGAAGCTATGGCATACAAGGACTAGGCGGTCAATTTGTGAAACATATTCACGGTAGTTATAGCGCTGTTGTAGGATTGCCTTTATACCAAACAAAAATGTTATTAACCGAATTTGGGATTATTAATGAGTGCTGAACTATTAATCAATGTTACCCCTTCTGAATCACGCGTGGCCTTGATTGAAAACGGTATCTTGCAAGAAATCCATATAGAAAGGCACACAAAACTTGGTTTGGTGGGTAATATTTATCGTGGAAAAGTGAGTCGAGTATTACCCGGCATGCAAGCGGCATTTGTAGACATAGGCTTAGATAAGGCGGCATTTTTACATGCCTCTGACATTGCGGTTCATAGCGAAGTAGAAGAAGATGTTTTAGCTAACCATATCGTAAAGCGTGATATCCGAGAGCTCGTAAGAGACGGACAAAATATTGTTGTTCAAGTGGTTAAAGACCAAATTGGTACTAAAGGCGCAAGACTTACCACCGATATTACTATCCCGTCTCGTTATCTAGTATTTATGCCAAGTGTTGAACACGTAGGTGTGTCACAACGCATTGAAGATGAGGTAGAAAGAGAGCGCCTCAAATCTTTAGTTCAAGGTTTTTGCAGCGAAGAGGGAGGTTTTATTTTACGTACTGCAGCCGAAGGAGTAAAAGAGCAGGAGCTGACCCAGGATGCTGATTTTCTAAAACGTCTGTGGCAAAACATTCGTTCTAAAATGAAAAACAAATCTCACATTTTGTATGAAGACTTACCTTTAGCTCGTCGCGTTTTAAGAGACTTTGTGGGCACTACGTTAGATAGAATTAGAGTCGATTCGAAGCTTTCTTTACAAGAATTGCAGCAATTTACTAACGAATATGTACCAGAGCTGCATAAGCTTTTAGAGTATTACCCTGGCGAAAGGCCTATTTTTGACCTATACGATGTAGAAAATGAATGTCAGCGCTCCTTAGAAAGGCGAGTAGATTTAAAATCTGGGGGTTATCTGATCATTGACCAAACTGAAGCCATGACTACCATCGATATCAATACTGGCGCTTTTGTGGGCCATCGTAATTTAGAAGAAACCATTTTCAATACCAATATTGAGGCCACTCAGGCTATTGCTCGGCAACTCAGGTTACGCAACTTGGGAGGCATGATCTTAATCGACTTTATCGATATGACAGTAGAAGACCACAAAAGAAGAGTGATGCATAGCCTTGAAATCGCCACCAGTAAAGATAGGGCCAAAATCAATATTCATGGCTTTACTGTGCTTGGCCTAATTGAAATGACACGCAAAAGAACCCGAGAAAGTCTGGAGCATGTTTTATGTGGTGAATGTCCAGTATGTAAAGGTCGCGGCTCGGTAAAAACGGTAGAAACTGTATGTTTTGAGATCATGCGCGAAATTGTTCGAGTCAATCGTGCCTATGACGCAGATAAATTTGTAGTCTATGCATCACCAGCCGTTGCCGACGCATTGCTTGGTGAAGAGTCACATATGCTAGCTGAACTCGAGATATTCGTAACTAAGCAGATTAAGGTCCATACTGAGCTTCTATACAACCAAGACAAGTTCGATGTCGTCATGATGTAAGTAGATGAAAAACCTCTATTCCAAACCTAAAAGTGTGTCATTTTATGCCGCTTATCTGATCAAAAAACTATGGGCATTGGTTGCTTTGAGTTTGGTTGTGGTTGCTGTGATCATTAGTGTGGTGCGTTATTCACTGCCTTATATGAACCTTCAAAAACATCATCTAGAACAATGGTTATCAGGACAAGTAGGAGCAGAGCTTACCATTGGCGAAATTAGTGCGAAATGGCAAAGAGTAGGTCCGGCAATAATACTCCGCGACATACAATTAGTTCAAAACACACCTTTAATACAAAACATACCATCACCCATTAGCCTAACGATTGCCGAAACAGCCATCGAAGTGGATTTTTGGCAATCTTTACGAGCCGGACAAATTCAATCAAATAAGTTTGATCTGCGCGAAATGGAATTGAATATTGATCTTGCCTCTTTAGAGCAAGAAGAGACCCAGTATCCAATAGTGGAGGCGCTAGAAAAGTTATTTTTGCAACAACTGCAGCTGTTTTCTATTAGTCAAAGCAAAATAATAATCAATACCAGAAATAATCAACAACAAGTAGTGCTTATTGACCAGGTATCTTGGATTAATCAGGAAGACCACCACCAAGGTGTGGGTCAGCTTCAAATAGAAGAAATCGCAAAAAACTCTACCTCTTTTATTCTTGATTTATATGGCAATCAAGAAAAACTCTACGGCACTTTTTTTGCTAAAGGAGAAGAAGTTGACTTATCTCCTTGGGTTGAACAATGGCTACCCAACAAAAACAAGTTAGTTGAGAGTCGTAGTAGTTTTGTTATGTGGGCGACGATTAAGGATAAATCGCTACAGTCTGTGCAACTTGACTTGTCCAATAGTCGCTTTGAGTGGCAAAGTTCAGAAAATGGTAGTCCAGAAAACAACCTCAAGGCTGCAGTGCTAGGTGGCCAAATTAATGCCAGTCCAGTGAATAATGAATGGTTATTTAATCTCAATAATTTGACCATGCAAATAAATAACAATGTGCTGGTATCAAACTGGTTGGGTAAAATTGACCAAACTGGCGCATTTACGTTGCAACATAGCCAACTGATAAAATTGGAGGCGGTATTACCCATGTTAGCCTTGGTAATCGAGCCCAACCAACTACAGTCACTTGAATCATTGCAACCACAAGCAACATTAAATTCGTTAAATATTCATCGTACGCTAAGCGGCGATATGGCGGTTAAAGCTTCAATTAGCGATATACAGTGGCAACAAACAAAATTTATTCCTGGTATGGCTGGTTTGGCAACCGAACTAAATTGGTTTAACGGTGATGGGCAATTAAGTCTAAAAAGTCAATCAGGGCAACTATCGATCAATAAGTTGTTACCAGACAATATTGAGTATCAGCAATTTTACGCTGATGTGTATATTCAGACCTCTGAGCAAAACGTCACCATTTTAGCTGAAAACACGTTGTTTAAAAGTGACCTTATTAGCCTTCGCCCTAACATCTTTTATCGCAGCATCGATAATTACTTAGGTTTTTCAACAACGATTGAAGCGATTGATGTAGTACAACTACCCAAACTTTATCCCACAGAGTTTATGGGGCTTAAGACTAAAAGTTATTTCATTAACTCTTTACAGCAAGGGGAAATAGAAAGCGCTCAAGTCATATGGCATGGCGCAGTCAACGCCTTTCCCTTTGAACAAAACCAAGGCGTTTTCCAAGCTCAACTCAAAGTGGCGGATGGAAAATTGAAATTTGCATCACCATGGCCTGCACTGAGCAATTTTGATATCAATTTATTGTTCGAAAATAAAAGCTTGACCATGACCAGCCAAAAAGCGCAATTACTGGATGTAACGCTAACTGACTTATCTGCACATATTCCTGAATTGGCTGCCAATGCTGTTTTAAATATAGATGCAAATGCCCAAGCCGATGGGCAACAGGTGGCTGATTTAATGCTGCAAAGCAGCCTTGGGGACACATTAGGTAAAACCTTACAACAAGTAAAAGTGAGTGGACCTGTAAAAACCCAGTTACATCTTTATATCCCTCTGACTGGTGAGAAGATGAGCGTCAAAGGCAAGGTGTTGTTGGTCAAAAACCAAGTTGAGTTACCTAGCTTAGATATTCTATTAGAGCAAGCCGATGGCACAGTCAGTTTTATTAACCATAAAATAACCACAAACGGTCTTGAGGCTCAGTTGTTAAAACAACCTATAAAACTCTCGTTTACAGGTGCGCAGGAGGACAAAGGTTATCAAGCAAACATTAATATTAACGGGGATTGGCAGGTTACGCCTTTACTTGAATCATTTTCTGATGGCTTAACAAAATACCTATCTGGAAGCAGTAACTGGACAGCAGACATTGCCCTGACGCTACCCACCCAAGGCTACGAATACACCGCACAAATATTCAGTGAACTCACCCAACTGAACTCAGACTTACCGGCCCCCTTTTCCAAGGCCTTAGCACAATCATTACCTCTAGTAGTCACCAGTCAAGGTAATGAACGAGCCTCATCAATCAAAGTCACGTTGGGACAGGACGTTGAATTTAATGGCAACTTACCTCATCAAGATATGCAATTTTCTCGCGCACACTTAGCCATTGGCCAATCAGATATGATGGGCATGGGCTTAGGTTTTAGCGTATCTGCCAATTTACTAGAGCTAGATGTTAGCGCTTGGTATGAGACTATTAATACACTTCTCAATGACCTCCCCGATAACAACGACAAAACATTACTAGAGGCACCAAAGCGTATTTTCATCAAAGCAGACAATACTTTGTTCGCATCACAAACGCTGACAGGATTAGAAGTGGTCGCCAAAAATACCAGTGATAGTTGGCTTTTTGATATCAATGCCAAAGAAACACGGATGGAAGTGGCTCTATACAAAGATTGGTTAAACAAAGGTGTTGATATTAAGGCTGATTTTATTGAATTCACAGAGTGGCAAGACTCTCGAACGGGTAAAGTCGAGGCACTATCAACCGCGCCGATTAAATTTGCTGCCAACATTGATACTTTACCGCCTGTGAGCTTTTCTTGTATCCGCTGTCGATTTCTGGATAACGACTTAGGCAAAATTGATTTTGACCTGTCTCGGTCCGCCACAGGTATGAAGATAGACCAAGTACGCTTAAAAAATGCGCATGGTCTATTTTATGGCTCTGGAGACTGGTTTTTAACCAACGGCCAAAGTAGTACACGTTTAAAGGGTGAATTTAGCAGCTCGGATTTTGGCGCATTTCTCAAAGATCTTAAATTGGACTCAGGTATCAAAGATTCAAAAGCCAGTTCCAAATTCGATTTAAGTTGGAGGCGCGCGCCTTACGAATTTAACTTTGAAACACTGAATGGCCAAATAGATTGGCGTTTAACAGATGGCTATTTGACAGAAGTAAGTGACCAAGGCTCACGAATATTCAGCTTACTTAGCCTCGACTCGTTGGTCCGTAAGCTAAAGCTTGATTTTAGAGACATATTTTCCAAAGGATTTTTCTACGACAAAATTAATGGCAGTGTTCAGCTAGAAAATGGCACCGCTTATACCCAAGACACCTTAGTCGATGGAGGAGCTGGCGAAATCACTATGGAAGGTTACACCGACTTAAACGCCCAGCAGCTCAATTACCAAATTGAGTTCGCCCCAAATGTGACATCCAGCTTGCCTGTGATAGTGGCATGGATGGTCAATCCAGCTACAGCATTGGCCGCCCTTGCGCTGGATCAAATGCTGACTTCAGCCAAGGTAATTTCTAATATCAAGTTTTCACTCACTGGCACCTTGGACGATCCACAACTCACAGAATTAGGTCGCGATAGCAAAGAAGTATCCTTGCCAGCACGGGTAAATCCAGTGCCTAAAACAGAAATCCCCTCCCTGTTTATAGATCGAAAATTTGATGACCCGGTCGATATAAAACTCCCTGATGAATTACCAGTAAGTGGCTAATGCCTGCCCAAATGTTGTAGCCATTCAAATGACATCTTCTCCCTTAGTTAAAGATAATCTTTTATTTGTAGAGCAGCAACTTAAGTTATTGCCCACACACAGACCCTGTTTGGTGGTATTGCCAGAATGTTTTGCGTGTTTTGGTGGTGATGACAAATTAATGATGGATATCGTAGAAGACCTGCATCTAGGTCCCATTCAACATAAGCTTAAGCAATTGGCTAAACAATATAACGTCTGGTTAGTGGCGGGCAGTTTGCCCATTTCATGCCCATCAACTGGCAAATACACAGCTTCTTGTTTATTAATCAATGATCATGGAGAGACGGTCGAAGAGTATCAAAAAATACACCTTTTTGATGTTCAAGTGGCAGATAATACTCGGGCATATATGGAGTCTTGCCACACTCAGGCAGGCAATACGTTAATAGTCACTCATACCCCCTTTGGTAACCTTGGCCTAGCCGTTTGTTACGATATTCGTTTTGCTGGCATGTTCACTGCCATGAATCAGATTGCACCGCTAGACGTATTAGCGCTACCCGCTGCGTTTACACATCAAACGGGGAAGGCTCACTGGCATCCATTGCTGAAAGCCCGTGCAATTGAAAATCAATGTTATATCGTTGCCGCGAATCAAACAGGTCAACATCGGAATAAGCGACAAACTTACGGTCACTCCTGTATCATCTCACCGTGGGGTGAAACGTTGATTGAATTACCCCATGATACCGGCATGATATATGCCCAACTTAATCATCAATTACTCGCTGATATCCGCACTAAAATGCCCGTTTATCAGCACAACAAATTCAGGAGTCACCTTGTCTAATTTGGTAGAAGAAAACTTACTAGATGCATCGGATCTAACCCGCTCCACATTAGAGTCAGCGCTAGATACCATATATCAACATGACAACGATTTTGCTGATTTGTATTTTCAGTCAAGCCAACACGAAACCTGGGTACTTGAAGACGGTATCATCAAAGAAGGTAGCTACAATATTGAACGCGGTGTGGGCGTTCGAGCCGTTAGTGGAGAAAAAACCGGCTTTGCTTATTCGGATGAAATATCCCCAGAAGCATTAATGAAAGCCGCAAAAGCTTCACGCAGTATTTCCAAGTCAGGTGGCAAACATAAAGTCGCGTCACTCAACCCAAGTCACCCCGCCAGTCGATACCATGCCCAAAATCCACTTTTGGGTATGCAAGAACAAGAAAAAATAGCGCTATTGCGAGCTGCAAATGAATACATCCGTAAGCAGGAAAGCGCCCTTACCCAAGTGGTAATTAGTATTAGCGGAGTATATGAAGAAATTTTAATTGCAGCGACAGACGGCACTTTTTGTAGCGATATTCG
>CAJQKX010000463.1 GCA_905479025.1 uncultured Paraglaciecola sp. | reverse complement strand
GACGCAGAAGACTTTATGGAAGGTGTTTGGTTGATGCTCAATCAAAAGGCTCCAAAAAATTATGTATTGGGTAGTGGTGAGATGCACACAGTACGTGAATTTCTTGAAGAAGCTCTAAAATGCGCAGACATCGAATTTGAATCGCGTGGCACAGAAGACAATGAAAAATATTATACCATCGATGGAGAATTAATTTTTGAAGTTGATCCTAAGTTTTATCGACCCGCAGAAGTGTACGAATTGTGCGGAGATTCAACGCTTGCAGAAAACGAAATGGGTTGGGTACGCAAAACAGATTTTGCTGGATTGGTAAAGAAAATGTATCAAAGCGATTATATGTTGCTGAGTCGATGAAAAGCAAATCAATCTTTCTAGCGGGCCACCGTGGAATGGTTGGATCTGCGGTTTTAAATTGTTTGCAAGACAATGGTTACGAAAATGTAATCACACGAACTCGCGGCGAACTAGATTTAATCAATCAAGCACAAGTTAATAGTTTTTTCGCGAAAGAACGTCCAGATGCAGTAATCATTTGTGCAGCAAAAGTCGGCGGCATACTCGCAAACAATACACTTCGCGCAGACTTTATCTATCAAAATCTACAAATCGCAAGTAATCTAATACATACCTCAAGCAAATACAATGTTCAAAAACTGATCAATCTTGGCAGTTCATGCATATATCCTCGAGATGCAAAAATACCGATTGTAGAAGAAAGTCTTTTAACAGATGTACTAGAAAAAACAAACGAACCATATGCTATTGCCAAAATAGCAGCAATCAAATTGTGTGAAAGTTATCATCAACAACACAACAATAATTTTTATTCGATTATGCCGTGCAACATGTATGGGGCGCGAGATAATTTTGATTTGAAAAGTTCACATGTTTTACCAGCGCTAATAAGAAAAGTAGATGAAGCAAAAGAAAGTGATGCCGAAAATGTAGAAGTTTGGGGTAGTGGTAAACCGTTACGCGAATTTTTATATGTGGACGATCTGGCACAAGCAATAACATATTGTCTTGAAAACATTGACGCACAAGACATATACAACAAAGGCATTTCGCACATCAATTGTGGATCCGAAGATGAAGTATCTATTCTTGAATTGACGCATCTGATACAAAAAGTTGTTGGTTATCAAGGAGGCATTGTATTCGACTCCAGTAAGCCCGATGGCACATATCGCAAAAAAATGGACAACACTCAATTATCCAACATTGGATTCACACCCAAAACTTCTCTAGAGCAAGGATTACAAAAAACATATACTTGGTATCTAGAAAATAAACAAAAATTTGTGTAAATAATATTTATGGAAAATCAAAACAACAGCTTCTCAGATAGAGTATTAAATGCCTTGAAACAAAAAGCCGTTGCGCATAATGCAAAATATTCCCAAAAAGTAACACTTTCTCAGTTACAAAAAGTATATCGCCGCGGATCAGAAATGTTCAGCGAGTTTGGACGGCCAGGAAAAACACGAGGTCAATGGGCAATTGCTCGGGTCAATATGTTTTTAAAAATGGTTGGAGGATCGAATGTAAAAGATGCATATCGCAAAGCAGATCAAGACATATCTAAAGCAGGTATTATATTTGATGATGGAGTGCGCGAAGAAGCAAAACTTTTTACTGAAGAAGATTTAATCTCTGCACAACTTGATATTAAAAGTAACCAACTTCAAGAGGACCCAAGTTTTACAAAAGAAATGTGGAGTACAATTTTTATTGAAACCGACGAGCTTGGGTTCGAAGAGTATGTCAATGAAGAAAGCTGGGCTTCAGAAAAAAATAAAGGTAAAAAATTAAACAAACCATTTAGAACATCCAAAGGGCCAAAGAAATTTTCGGTTTACGTAAAAAATGAAAAAGGCAATGTTGTAAAAGTTAATTTCGGCGACCCAAATATGGAAATCAAACGGGATGATCCCGCTCGTAGAAAAAGTTTTAGAGCTAGGCATAATTGCGAAAACCCTGGACCCAAAACAAAAGCTCGCTATTGGAGTTGTAAAATGTGGTCCAAGAAAAGCGTCACAAAAATGACTAAAGGAGAAGAAGTGGAAAACGAAGTTGAAGAAGAAACGGAAGAGGTTGTCGAAGCTAAAAACGGACTATGGGACAATATCAGAAAAAAGAAAAAAAGAATGGGTAAAAAATATAAAGCCGCAAAACCTGGAGATAAAGATCGCCCAAGCAAAAAAGCGTGGGAAAAAGCCCAGTCAGCGGACGAAGAGAAAGACTTTAAGCCTCACATGATGTATGACAAAAAAACAGGCAAGCCAATCAAAGCTGAGACCTACAAGCAACATCTAGAACTAAAAGAAAAAGGGTTCACTCATGAAAAGCCAAAATAACAAAAGGTAAACAATTTAATCCCCAAGAGCCCTACTGTACCCTAGTAGGGCTTTTTTTGGCACGATTATAGCAAATATAATATTGTAAATTCATTAATTCAATGTTTATTGAGACACATTTACACACCATACATAAACAACAATCAAAACAAGGAGACAATATGTCATATTATATTAAAAATAAAAAAACTAATTCTTTAGATTCTTTCTTAAATTCTTTATTAGATGATCTTTACCACGAAGACTTAAAAGCTCAAAGAAAATCTA
Organism: uncultured Paraglaciecola sp.; assembly: GCA_905479025.1. The sequence goes on along the minus strand of CAJQKX010000463.1, from coordinate 2,498 downwards.
ACATTATAAATCAAGAAGACTCTATTGTTATAGAAATTGAAGCAACAGGCTTAACCAAAAAAGAAATAGAGATACAGGTTATAGAAAACGTATTACATGTATCATACGAAAATAAAAAAGAAGATACAAAAAAATACTCTCAACAACAAATATCATTCGATTCATTTGAAAATAAATATAAATTACAAAACGACATGGATGCAAAAAATATATCCGCCACAATGAACAATGGATTATTGAATATAAAAATACCTAAAATTAAAAATAAAACAAGTTCAAGAATAAAAATAACTTGACATTTGATTGAATATAGTATATTATATAGCTCTTTAACATTATGAAGACAACAAAATTAATTATTACAGCCCTTCTAGGGTTTTTCATTAACGCCGCATCTGCAGGAAATTTTTCTCTGGAGACAAGATACGCTTCTGATTATTTCTTTCGAGGAACGCTTCAGGCAGAAGAATCTGTGCAAGCCGGGCTCGGAGTTAGCGGGAAAGTTTCTGGAGTAGATTATTCTGCAAGAGCTTTCACAAATCAATCAGTAAATTCTGGAACAGATTCTTATATTCTTGCAGGAGGTGTCTCTAGCAGTTTCATGGAATCACTAGCAGAGGTTTATCTCGGATTAAGCCACGTAGAGAATGTATCTGGAGAAGCTGCTCTAGAGGCAAACTTAGCAGTATCTCTTGACACTGTCTTAAGTCCAACACTAAGCTTATTCAGGAATCTGGACGATTCCCTCTACACCACTGAACTATCAGTCTCTCACACCTTTAACTCGGAAATCTGTGATCTGACAGCTTCAGCATCTGCAGGGAACACCGACGTTTCGAATTCTGAGGATAATACATATTATACAGCGGGACTTGAGGCTTCTAGGTCATTAGGAGAGAAATCTTCAGTGGGCCTTAGTTTATTAAGGGTAGACTCAGAATCAATTGGCGACGAATACATAGTTGGATTGGGAATCTCAACACAATTCTAATAAAAATATTATGAAAAATACAATCGATACGATTAAATCATATGCGGGAGGCGTGACGAGCGTACTTCTGTCAGTAATCGGCCTTTTGGTCGTAGCTCAAGTCGTCTTTGGCGAAGGAGCTCCTATTAACGTAATCGGCAATCTTCAGGATGTCGTAACAGGGTTTGTCGGTCAAGGCGCGTCTCTAGCAGGAGTAATTACATTACTACTACTTATTGCGCTATTAAAGCCTAGCTCTGAAAAAGGGTAGATAAATTCTACTCGAATGAAAAGCCGCCTTCGGGCGGCTTTTTTGTGTAAATACTTGTCCTTACAATTAATATCTAATATGAAAAATAAAAGACTAAAAACAATATCCATAGCTAGCTTAATATTAGGATACTTAGCCTCTGGGGCTTTTATATCGCTAATAGCATTTAACTCAAACAATAGAATCATAAAGGAGCAACAAGTCTCAGAAAGTTCAAGCCTTAAGGTGATAGAACAAAACAAAACAAAAATCGCCTATGTAAACGTCTTACCTGAGGCGAGACCCCGCCCAACAAGAGAGTATTGGGAAGTCCCAACTCATGAAAATTTAAGAATAAATAAAAACAGTTCTCTAGAAATTTACCGAGAACATAACTATGTAAATTTAGATCAAGGCAGAAATGATAGTTTTGAGCTTGTTGGAGATAAAAAAATAAGCAATAGAAATAAAAAAAGACGAGACCCAATCTCCAATTACAATAGTGTTGACCCTGGATTGCTTGATCGTAGACTTGCCACGCTAGACGATGATAAACTGATTATTCTTGACAATGACGACGACCTAGTAGCTCGCTTAGATAGAAAAAACATTGGGCTAGATCGAGGCGGAAATGATAATGTAAATGTTGGTAATTTTGTTCCAGATGCCCGTCGTGGAGATTTTAATGATGATCAGCTTGGTGCTGTAGGAAATTTCAATAAAGATGGAGCTGGTTTTGGAAAAGGCACAATGCCTGGAGTGGGAAAGGGAGCTGAAGTTTATGCTTACAACTTCCCATCGCAAGGTGTTGGTGCAGGAATAGGCGGTCCTGCAGTTGGTGCTGCCGCTGGATTTGCCGGACTTGGCGCTGGTATTGGACAAGCGGTTATGGATGGACAAGCAGTTCCTGCGCTTGGCGGAATAGGTACATATTCTATGCCGACCAAAAGTGAAAGTTCGCCCAAGAATACTTCCGGCTCAGTAATTATGGTTGCTCCTGGAGTCGCTGGAGGTGTTGCAGGTTTAGTTGGTGGGGCTGGAGCGGGGGCAGCAGCAGGCTTGCCTTCGAATAGAGCTTCTCTACCAACAACTACAGCTAACGCCATAGGCTATGGCGGAGGAGTAGGAATTGGTTACAACGAGGGAAATTACGACCATTTACCAAAAGACGGAAATCTCTACATAATGATGCATGTTGACGGAAGTGGTTCAATTTTGAGCACAAGAAAAGCATTGGATGAAATGAAAGACACCCTTCTTAAAAATGCCTTACTTCCC
>CAJQKX010000462.1 GCA_905479025.1 uncultured Paraglaciecola sp. | reverse complement strand
TATCAACAGAAATAACGACCTCATGCTGCTGGCACCAATACTGCAAATTTTCCACTGCACTTAACGTTGAGTTAATGCCCAACTTGTGCCCAAAATACACCAGATTTTGATGATAGTGCTCTCGGCAATCTTTGATGTTTTGTAAGGCGAAATACACCTCGCCAGAATCAGCTTCAACTAATCCTGCCAGTACCCTGAGCATGCTGGTTTTACCGGCCCCATTTTGCCCTTTTACGTACAGTAAACTTCCTTGCTCAACGGCAAAGTTTAAGTTTTCAAACAATAACCTATCTCTTTTGACTACAGATAGATTAGCTACAGAAATGACCGACAATGGTATCCTCGTTTTTATATAAAGAGTCAAACAAATAAATAGTAAAAAAAATGCATCAAACTATCGAATAATAATATCATAGGCTTAGGCCCAGACCTACTGGCTAAAACAAATAGTTAGTGGCCATTGGTCACAAAGAATGGCTAACTTAGAAGTCATTGTCCACAGCATTAATTCATTTGTAGTGACCATATCTAACATATCAGACCAAACAAATTTATTAGCACTTAATCTGCAATTTAAGCGGCTAGAGCTGGGGATGCTAGTTGCGGGGTCTTTGTTGTGGCAGATGAAGTGGGAAGTTTGGCAATTAATACCAGTAGGTCTGCAGAAGAGGTAGGTGGACTCATTGCAAGAATTAAACAAATACCGAGGCAGGCGTTAAATTTGCCACAGCACTTGAAGAATCAAATGTTGAATTATCTAATACCATTGCTGGCTTAAATGACAATTACAGCGGTATTAACAATACGGTTGCTATAATGAAATCTTCCATTGTTGGGGTGACGCATAGAAGTTTTATTCAGACGGTAAAGTTAGATCATATCGTTTGGAAAGGCGAAGTATACGAGGTGGCACTAGGGCGTTCTCAAAAATCTGTAGATTCATTTTTAGATCATAAACAATCTAGATAAGGACAATGGGATAATAATGATCAAGCTCCCCAGTACCAAAAAAACATGTCTTTTAAAGCCATCGAGAGACCTCACTCTGAAATACACCAAAACGGCATAGCGGCTTTGAAACATTTACAATCTGGCGATATCAAACAAAGTTTACTCTTTTTTGATAAAATGGAACAAGCCAGTACACAGCTTATAAATATTTTAGATGACTTATAAAACTGAGATGAAACTGGGATAGTCCTCACTTGCCTCATACCAATTGCTTATAATGATTGCTATGCATTATTCTCTGTTTCTGAAACACATAAAAAAACCCGCTATCTCTGCGGGTTTTTCTTTTTTAATCTTTAGATCACAACGCGTCTTCTTTTTTTACAGTCTCATCGGCCTCTACTGGCTTAGACAATAATAATTCTCTTAAACGCTTATCAAGATCTTTAGCCATATCAGGGTGTTCTTTTAAGTAACCGATTGAATTCGCTTTTCCTTGGCCAATTCGCTCACCATTACAGCTATACCATGCACCAGCCTTCTCAACCATTTTATGGGTGACACCTAAGTCAATGAGTTCTCCAAGGCTGTTTATACCTTCGCCGTACATGATTTGAAACTCAGCTTGTTTGAAAGGAGGGGAAATTTTATTCTTTACCACCTTAACGCGTGTTTCATTACCCACGATTTCATCACCGGCTTTAACCGCACCAATACGGCGAATATCTAGACGTACCGAAGCATAAAACTTCAAGGCATTACCACCCGTGGTAGTTTCAGGGCTTCCAAACATCACGCCAATCTTCATACGGATTTGGTTAATAAAAATAAGCATGGTATTTGAATTTTTTAAGTTACCCGTTAGCTTACGCATAGCTTGGCTCATCATTCTGGCGGCAAGCCCCATGTGAGAATCACCGATGTCGCCTTCAATTTCAGCCTTAGGAGTAAGCGCTGCAACCGAATCCACAACAATGACATCCACTGCCCCTGAACGGGTTAACATGTCACAAATTTCTAACGCTTGTTCACCCGTATCAGGTTGTGAAACTAACAGCTCGTTTACATCAACGCCAAGCTTTTTGGCATAAATGGGGTCAAGTGCGTGCTCGGCGTCAATAAAAGCACACACTTTATTGTTGCGCTGTGCTTCGGCAATCACTTCAAGCGTTAAGGTCGTTTTACCACTGGACTCTGGGCCATATATTTCAACGATACGCCCTAAAGGTAAGCCACCAGCACCAAGCGCTATGTCTAAACCAAGAGAACCCGTTGATATCGTTTCAACGTCCATGGTTTTGTTGTCGCCCAATTTCATAATAGAGCCTTTACCGAATTGTTTTTCGATTTGGCCTAAGGCAGCAGTTAACGCTCTGGTTTTGTTGTCGTCCATCAGAATGTCCTTTGTGATTAATCAGTGTTGAACGTTTTTCAACACTGATTTGATTCAGTAATTAAGTTTAAAGTATACTGTATGGTTATACAGTTACAAGTGAAAAGTAGAAATTATTTTTAGAGTCTTTTTTCATTGTTTATTTTGCAATAACTTAAGTGAATTTGATAAAGCGAACTCAATCGCTTTTATTCTAACAGTTTGCCTATTACCCGTAATCAGTTGTTTTTGACTGATGATACTTCCATTAATGAAAAAACCAAACCAGACTGTGCCTACTGGTTTATCGGGTGAGCCTCCATCAGGGCCTGCAATACCACTGATGGCAATGGCAACTTCGGCATTGGCATGTTTTGCGGCTCCTGCAGCCATTTCTTCGACTGTTTCTGCCGATACGGCACCGTGTTTGATTAAAGTATTATCAGTTACGCCTAACAGTTCTTGCTTAGCGTCATTTGAGTAAGTAATAAAACCTTTTTTAAACCATGCTGAGCTTCCAGAAATACTTGTGATGGCGTATCCTACTCCACCTCCGGTGCAAGATTCTGCACAGGTGATTTGCCAACCTTTTGCAGAAAGAGAAATGCCTAAACGTTGTGCTAATTGGGTAATGTCTTCAGTCATATGGGCAACCTAAATATGTGATAGCTAATGATGAACATGTCACGCCACCCCTTATATAAAAAGAATAAAGTAGTCGCTATTATGCCATCGAGTCATTTTTCAGAGCAAAAAAACATTAGCCCAGCGCTGCAATCTCACACTCCTATGATGCAGCAATATTTAAAGATAAAGGCTGAACATCCCGACATATTGCTGTTTTATCGCATGGGTGATTTTTATGAACTATTTTTTGATGATGCCAAAAAAGCCTCTGAATTACTTGATATATCTTTAACGGCTAGAGGTAAATCAGGCGGCAATGCCATTCCTATGGCTGGCGTTCCTTACCATGCGGTGGAAAATTACCTTGCTCGATTAGTCAAAATGGGCCAGTCGGTGGCCATAGTCGAACAAGTAGGCGATCCTGCCACCAGCAAAGGACCTGTGGACAGAAAGGTCCAACGTATTATTACCCCGGGTACTGTTTCAGACGAAGCCTTGTTAGAAGATAGACAAGACAACATATTAGCCGCAGTGGTGAGTGTCAAACATCAAAGCAATACATACTTTGGTTATGCCACATTAGATGTCACCACAGGTCGCTTTACACTGTGTGAACCCAAGAATACTGAAGCGCTAGCCGCTGAAATACAGCGCACTGATCCAGTAGAATTATTGTACCCAGAAGACTTTGCTTTTCAGCATATTATTGAACAACGCAAGGGATTGAGACGCCGCCCTCAGTGGGAGTTTGATTTTGATACTGCTACCAAGCAGCTAAATCAACAATTTGGCACTAAGGAGTTAACAGGCTTCGGTGTAACCGCTTTCAAAACAGGATTGTGCGCGGCTGGTTGCGTGATGCAATATGTTAAGGACACGCAAAGAAGTGCTCTGCCGCACATTCGCAGTATTGTTCTGGAAACAGAATCTGACACGGTATTAATGGATGCTGCTACTAGGCGCAACTTAGAATTAACCCAAAACTTAGCTGGTGGTAAAGAACACACCCTTGCCAGTGTCTTGGACAATGCGTCAACGCCTATGGGTAGTCGGTTGTTACAGCGCTGGTTGCATCGACCTTTAACCAATAAAACAATACTCAAACAAAGACAGTTAGATATTACATCACTTCTCAACAGTGATTATCCACAGTTGCAGAGCAGCCTCAAACAAATTGGTGACATGCAACGAGTATTAGCCCGCTTAGCGCTGCGCTCGGCCAGACCCAGAGATTTTGTCAGACTAAGACAAGCTTTTTTGCTGCTGCCAGATATTCAAGGGTTTGTTAAAGACCAATCCGCTGAGTCTGCCAACATCGGTTTAATGCAATTGGCAAACGCTATCAATCAGTTTCCTAGCTTTGCAGAACTCCTCAATAACGCCATAGAAGAAGCCCCCCCTGTTTTAATTCGTGATGGTGGCGTGATCAAAGCCGGCTATAATGTAGAACTAGACGAACTGCGCGCTTTGTCCAAAGGGGCAACTGACTATTTAGATGAGCTAGAGCAGCGCGAAAAAGAGCGTACTGGCATTGCTACTTTAAAAGTGGGTTACAACAGAGTGCATGGTTACTTTATTGAAGTCAGCCGCAGTTATGCCGACAAAGTACCCGCAGATTATGTGCGCCGGCAAACCCTAAAAAACAATGAACGTTACATCATTCAAGAATTAAAAGAGCACGAAGATAAAGTGCTCACCAGCCAGAGTAAATCTTTAGCCTTAGAAAAACGCCTTTACGACGAGCTGTTCGATATTTTGATGCCTGAATTAGCGAATTTGATGCAAAGTGCTGATGCAATAGCTGAACTCGACGTACTCACTAATTTAGCTGAACGCGCTGAAACGTTAAATTACCATTGCCCTGAACTCACAGAAAAAAGTGGCATTCACTTTGGCCAAGGCCGCCACCCAGTCGTTGAACATGTCATGAAAACCCCTTTTATCGCGAATCCCATTGCGGTGGATCCACACAGACGTATGTTGGTGATCACCGGCCCAAACATGGGGGGTAAGTCTACCTATATGCGTCAAACAGCATTGATAGTGTTAATGGCTTACATAGGCAGTTTTATCCCCGCCGAAAACGCACAAATAGGCCCCGTCGATCGGGTATTTACCCGTATTGGTGCATCAGATGATTTAGCCTCAGGTCGCTCGACTTTTATGGTGGAAATGACTGAAACGGCTAATATCCTGAATAACGCCACAGCCAATAGTTTGGTGTTAATGGATGAGATAGGTCGTGGTACGAGCACCTATGATGGCTTATCACTGGCATGG
>CAJQKX010000461.1 GCA_905479025.1 uncultured Paraglaciecola sp. | reverse complement strand
TTTAACTTAAACCACCTCGCCATGGCCTTTATTCTTGCTTCGGGCATGGCATTCAGCGCCTACCTACTAAGCCTGACAATTTATCGCGCTCAAGTTGCTAACGATACAGTTTCGGTTAAAGGCCTTGCAGAAAAAGAAGTTCAAGCCGATTGGGCCCAGGTCGACGTTTACTTTACTCGCGAAGAGCTACTAAGCAAGCAAGAGTATGATGAACTGGGGCACAATCAAATCATTGCCAAACTTTATAAAAAACCGATCTAGATCATAGCGGGAAAACTCAAAGAGTTTCGATTCTCGGAAAAAAATCTCAAACAAACTTCCCCATTTTTTTCAATCGCAGAGCAATAGCATCGAAATCAAATCCTGACCTTTGGCAAAAAACATAGAGTGGGTCATCACTTTTTGATAAATTACATGTACTACAAACGTAGATCATGTTTTGCATCGTCTCAAGACCACCTTGACTTAAAGGATAAATATGATCAGCATGATATGAGTCAGACTTAACTAACTCTCCACAATAAGGACAGTGCTCTGTCTTATCTAACTTTCTTTTTATTATATCAGCCTGATCCCTTGATTTTTTATCAATCCTAGCTGATTTAGATTTTCTTGCTTGTTCCTTCGCATCTTTCTTCTTCAATTTATCGTGCTTTGGCTTCATTTCATCTAAGTCATCATTCAACCGATTAATTGATACGGAATCACGCTTTATTAGATTCTCTATCTCAGACTCTATAGTTAGGTCATTTCGAAAAAACCAACTTTCAAAAATTGCTGCCTCAAGAGATAAACAACCACTGTCAATTATTGAGTTTTTTATCCTCTTGGATTCTAAAAGTAAACAACTATTTTCTTCACTCCATAACTCTTTTTTATTACCAAATAAATTTTTCAATGAAGTCTCTGGCAGATTAAGAATATTATCTCGCAAACGTTTAACTATCCTCCTCTCTTCTTCAATCAAATCTCTAGGTATACTATTAAAAAAAATTTCATTGAATTTATATTTTTTTCTATTTTTGATATTTCATTAAATATTTTTTTCTTTTCACAATCAAACCATTTCAAAGATTTATTAGCTTTGACTTTTTCTGAGAAGTTTTTCTTCCTAAACTTTCTGCCTGAATATGACATCCTATACCCTTTTTAATTCACAAAAAAATTAGATTATGATCATTGATAATTGCCAATAACTTTTTTTGCTATCAACCAAGTCGACCTGCAATCACCTTCATTATACTTTACTAAATTTTTTACATAATTTTTTTGTGTATCCGAAAACCTTCCCCATCCTTCATTTTTACATGCCGACTCTATTCGCCTACAAGTCTCAGCTGGCCCCGGCTTCAATTCAAAGGCCACCTTTCTTTTCGGGTATATTACCGCATAGCACTCTTCTAGAGACTTACCTGTAGCCGTTATGCCCTCGTCGAATAACTTTTTTTTGTTTAAATATTTTTTTGCTGGCGGATGTATATTATAGAAAAAAGGCTCTATCCTTTTTAACAACTCAGAAGGAAGAAACATTTCCAGCATTTTCTTCTCATGCTCAGTCCAAAAAACTAAAAAGCCACTCTTGAACTTTAACTCCATCAGCAATGTCGAAAAGAAATAATCAAAATCAACTTGCTCAGCATTCGTAATGCCATTTGCTGCCGCCTCCCAACTTTTTTGGAAAAAAACGCAATTATAACTGCCACTATTACCAGTGGTATTAGGCCTGAATACACCAGCCATACAAGGCTTAGGAGTTATGCCATCTCTGGATCGCCCTTCACCTTCAAAATCTAGATATATTGAATTTCTCATTTCATTAAGCGACAACATAGAATCTCCTTTTTATTCGATAATGGCTAGCATTCAAAATCAACTAACTTTTTCTCATTTAAACTCGAACTTATTTTTGCTTTTTCGTTGCTCACGAGTAAAGTCATCTTTTAATTCTTCTATCGAAGCCGACAAGGCCTCTATAACCTGAGCTGCTTGATCTGCACTGTAAGCATAATTTTTTCGATCACTTAAATTGGCAACTGATCGAATTGCAATTAATGCTTTTCCAACTCGCTTCTCAGCAAGAAAGGTAAACCTTCCCTCAGGTGTTCTATCGCGATCTATAATTTTTGACATAATTCCCCACTCTCATATTAACAACTATTATATTACTGCCAACTTAGGAATAATGGCTAAATCGCTCTCCCATTGCGCCAATGCATTAGCATAAGAAGCGACTCCATTCTTTGACCTGTTTTTCGCTCCATATATTAAACCTCGAAGCGTTCGTGATAATTTATTTATTCTCTCAATACTTTTAGGTGCCCCCCAACTCTGCACATATTCAGGATCATTAATCGGAGGAATTGGCGCCTCTAAAATAAGTAAAAGAATTCGATGACGCTTAGATGAGTCTCGGATCCCATAATCACCCACACGATAACCGAATGCTGACAAGACGCCGTCTGCTGGCATGACTTTTAGATCGACGCCGCATTTATAATGCTCACTCCTAAACGACCATTCATCAAAAACAGCATGCTTCCTTGCATGTGCAATTCCGGCATGTGCCGAGTTTGTGTTTGCCATAATGTTGTGTAGTAACTTCATTAATTCTTGATCTGTCTTTCCTTTTACTACATCTGAGATTGATAACGGCATAGCATATCCTCCTAGTGATCATTCAGCTTACATAACAACCGGCTCAAGCAATAACTAGCCGAACAATACACTAAAATCACTACAAATCAATATAAATATCTACATAATTGATAATGTAGTGATTTTTTTACTCCATTCTTTTAGCCTCACAGCTTTTATAAGGACCCAAATAAAGCTAAACACTTGGATTGATGGGGAAGCACAACACTCGCAAGCAAAAAAATACCGCTCAAAAATCAACCACCTTCAACAGATATAAAATACATCAAAAAATCCACTTCTTTGAATAGATATATTTCCACTCGCTTACAACAAAGCCGGTTCATAAATAACCTTAAATATTGTCTATACGCACCCATCTAATACTTGACTCGTATCTAACGCTCTTAATATGTCCCTAGAGATCAACTTACTTATATTTGCCAGATTTTGATCTAGGGCTCGCTGCTTGCGCAGATACCTGGACATTAGCCTCTCGAGTGCTATAGACCGCTTATTCTCACTCGATAATCGCTCAAACCTAAAAAATAAATTAACCTCAACAAACTGTAGCAAGGCTAAGCCATTTTTGTAGAGCTCATCAAACCTCAGCGTCAGTCTTTTTGCCAACTCAGAAGAATCTTTGCTGACCAGATCTAAACCATCAAGAAATATTTGATTTTTTTTATACATTTCATTTAATGGTAACGAAAATATAGATTTAGCTATGGAAAGTTTATTTTGCATAGAACTATCACTACACCAGTGATCAAACGAACTGGCAGCAGTCGATTCAGCTTTTTGAATCACTTCATAAATCAAATAAATTCCTCTGTCAAAATGCGCTGTAAGATCATCTTCACTTAAAAACATATTCTGTTCAGTTATAAACCTTTTCTCTATGTTAATCAGGTAGTCGACTTCCAGCTCTTTACTCCGAATATGGCTAGCCTCTGACATTTTTATAAAGAGATTCCGCTTACTCACAGACATAGTCTTTGAAACAAAATCATTGACGAAAATAATTTGTCGCTCAACCAAATCTCGAGCTATACCCGTAGTTTCACCTTTTTCTTGAGAAGCTTTATCAATTAATGTTCGAATCTCATCATCAATCTTTGCTAAGTACTCCCGCAGCTCTTTTGTTATAACTTTATGCTCAATGCAGTTCTGATAATGCACTGACTGCCAATAGGCTATATTTAACCGATTACTAATATAGGCATATTTAATACGTTGATCTTTACTCATCTCTAAGCACGCCATGAACCACTCCTTTGAATTGAATATTTGGTTGTCCTTTTTATTATTCCTATATTTTTCATTCCGTTGTCAAGTTTTTTATTTTATCCAAATAACATCAATCATCTATTTAATATATTTAGTCCAGCATGGTACAATTCATAAAATAAAATTTTGAAATAAACCCCTATGCAATACTTAATAAAAATAATATATTCAATTTTATTAGCCTATATTATTTATAATATAGCTCGCTATGGTCTAATATTCGCTCTTTATATATTTGATATCAATCTTCCTGACCATTATCGTTTTTTTATTTCTGACAATGGTTTTGTTGTTTTTTATATTGGCCTTATACTTAGCACTTATATATTATTTAAAAATAAAAAAAACTAAACTATTAAGGAAATAATAGACGACACCATAAGGAAATACACATGACAGAATCTAACAAAAAACCTCATACAATCTATGAATTTGATGTTGAGGAAATTCTTGCACAATACGCCCCTATGTTAACAAATAAAAATAAGGATATAGTTTTTGAACTAGGATTAGCGAATACTGAATTACTATCGAAGAAGATTAATTACTCACGCTGGCCACAAAAAATCCTGCCTAAGACCTTTACCAAAACCAGCTTAAGCTGTGCAAGACATGATGGCTTTTTCTTTTACCCAAGCTCAACAAACCTCTGTACTGAGTGGCACTTAAATTTTGCTCATCATGATTTGTTTGGGTTCTATGGCGGTTCTTTATTCGCTCAAGATGAAATGCAGGTAGCTGAACATCCGGTTCTGGCCTTTGTACGAGAAGCAATATTGACACTAGGCATTGATAGATTCACTGTTGAAAACGATGAGGCAACGCCAATACTTTTCACAGGTGTCGAGCGCCGAACGGCTATTGCAACTGATGTAAATAGCCATCAAGATAGACCATATGGCCTGTATGGTAACAATTTTGCTCATGCGTCCGAAGCGGCTATAAAAAAAGCAACTATGGTTCTAAACCCACCGACGATAAGTAATATTATTGCTATTGAATCGCCACCACCAGAATTCGGAAAATACACACGCGAACAAATATCATTTATTTTAACTT
>CAJQKX010000460.1 GCA_905479025.1 uncultured Paraglaciecola sp. | reverse complement strand
TGCCCCTACCACGTGTTAGAGGGCCGAGCGGACATCGCCATACCTAATATAGCAAAGAAAATTGATGCACAATTGCTTATTTTAGGCACGGTTGGCAGAACCGGTTTATCAGGGGCATTCATCGGTAATACAGCGGAGCATGTTTTAGCGAATATGAGCTGCGATATATTGACCCTAAAACCAAACGTATAACTAGCATTAAGGCATAAAAATGCAAACCATAAAAAAAATTCTGGTTGATATTGACCCTGATAAACAAGATCAACCTGCACTTAGCAAAGCATTACACTTTGCTAAACAACAACCTATTATTATTAAGTTATTAAGCTGTCTGTATTATCCCTCTGTACTGGCCAGTCATTTTCTGACCCCAAAACAACGAGAGAAAACCCAGGCTGTGATTATCCAAATTAATCAGCTCAGACTCAACAAATTAATTACGCAGCACTCTCAAAAAAATGTGACTTATGAGACTGAAGTGATCTGGCATTCACCCATTTATCAAAGCATATTAAAAGTAGTAGACAGCTTCAAACCTGAATTAGTGATAAAGGCGACTCATCAACATAAGGTCATAGCAAGGCGACTGTTTACACCGACAGATTGGTATTTGCTTAAAGCCTGCCCAGTTCCGATTTTGTTAGTTAAAAATCATAAATGGACTAAAAACACTTCTGTAGTAGCGGCGATAGATCCTGAACATCATTTAAACAAAAAAAGTGAATTAGACAAGAGTGTTCTAAAAGCAGGCTTTTCCATGTCCTCCAGTCTGGATATGCCTTTGCATGCCCTGCACTGCTTTGATCCCAGTTATTGGGACATCTTACTTGAAGCATTGAATAAAAGTGGCATGTGGGCAGATGTATTTTCTATTGACGAACATCATAATGAATCCATGGTACTTGAACAATTAAGGTATCAACATAATATTAAATTTGCCGAAGAATGCTCTGAATATGTGCCTAACAGTGAAAATCAGCATATTGTTTCCGGTGACATAGACCGTGTAATGCCACAAACATTAAGGCAACTTGACGCTGGCATTTTAGTATTAGGTACCACCTATAGAACGGGTTTACTGGGCAGCACAGCACAAAGGCTCATCGAATCAGTTGACTGTGACTTGTTGGCGGTTAAACCCAAAGACTTCGAAGCACCGTTTCATTGAGTGATCATCCAATCGATTAGAGAATGTAATCAATCGATAATACTTAGCGCTATAAATGGTGCTAAATTAAATACAAAGATAAATAACTTAAAAAACCCCATGCCACAATAGTTGATCACGTCGAACTGTTGTTCGGTTAGCTCAAACCATTTTCCATGCATCAAATGCAACCAATTGTGACCTAAACTGAAAACAACAAACCATATCAACAACATCGAATAGTTAATCAGTGTGCACCATGCAAAAAAACTAGCGAATTCTGAAGTAAGCATAATATTGTCCTGTCACATGAAAATTTGGTAGTCTCAATACTAACTATTTTGAACTATTAGTTATTGATCCACATCAGGTTCGATGTGAACCACTACGTCATGAATATCAAACTTATCAGCTAACACACTCTCAATTTTATCGGCTATTTGGTGAGATTCGAAGGTACTAAGATTGGAGCAAACAGTCACAGTGACATCAGCTACCTGTTCTTTCCCTGTATCTCTAGAACGAATATTACCCACATTTATTACATCTGGAATATTGTTTACAGCGGCTTTTAATGCTTCTGGCGGATAACTACTGCAATCAACCAACACAGGTATTGCCCTTTGAAAAAGTTTGAACGCTAAATAAAAGATGATGCTAGATACAATTAATGCGAATAAAGTATCTATCCAATAGTATCCACGTGCCGCTAATTGCCATCCGACAATCACCACTGCGCTGGTCAACACATCACTAAAGGTATGAGTGGCATCTGCAAGTAATATTTCTGAAACTAACCGTTTAGCCCAATAACGTTCCCAAAACGTCAAAGCTATATTGATTACCAGCGAACAAATTAATATAACCAACCCCAGCATACTTTGCTCAACTGGCTGCCCAAAACGTTCGACAGCATTCACGATCACTTCAAACGCTACTATGGTTAACAAAGACGCGAGGCCAAACACGGCTAATTGTTCAAATTTTTGATGACCATATGGATGAGAACTGTCGGCAGGTGATTCAGCTATTTTTACTACTAACCAAGCAAAAAGATTATTTGCCAAATCAGTAAGGGAGTGCACCGCATCGGCTATCACTGCTGCTGAACCTGTCATCAGCCCAACCGTCATTTTGCTCGCAGTGATCAGTGCATTTGCACTCCCTTCAATAAGCAAAACCTTTCTAACGTGCATCTTTTCACCTTTATTAACTACAATATACATTTTAGTCAAAACAACGATATCAGCTTAACTGTTAAATTAATTGATCAAGGTCAATGAGCAAGTTAGTGTATTTTTTTAGAATGATATTAAGTCCTATGATCAGAAATATTGTGATCATCACGCTAACTCTGATATGTGTAAGGTCGACCTGTGAAAATAGCTTTTTTTAATACTAAACCTTATGATCAGGAATACTTTGACCGTGTAAACTTTGATGGTACTCACCAGATACGTTATTTCTCCTCACACTTAGATTTAGAATCCACTTCGCTTATCAGTGATGAAAAAGTGGTGTGCGCTTTTATTAACGATAATTTAAATGCGCAGGTGTTACATAAGTTGAAGGATAAAGGGATTGAGCTTATTGCTCTTCGCTCAGCGGGGTTTAATCATGTAGATATGGCCTGTGCGCAACAACTTTCAATGCATGTAGTGCGCGTTCCTGCGTACTCACCTTATGCTGTGGCAGAGCATGCGGTGGGTTTGTTGTTATGTTTAAATCGAGGCATTCACCGTGCACATAATCGCATACGTGAAGGGGACTTTTCATTGCGTAATTTAATGGGCTTCGACTTACATGGTAAAACAGTTGGGGTAATAGGCACAGGGAAAATTGGTCAAGCTTTTACTAACATCATGCTGGGTTTTGGCTGCAATGTGATTGCTTATGATTTGCTTCACAATGAACAGTGCATTGAGTCTGGAGTTAAATATACCTCCCTCGACAACCTGCTTAGTCATGCTGATGTTATTTCACTTCATTGCCCACTTACCCCTGACACTTATCATTTGATCGATCAAAAAGCGTTGGCAAAAATGATGGATGGAGTCACTATAATTAATACCAGTAGAGGCAAACTAGTTGATACCAAAGCCATCATAAATGGACTTAAATCGGGTAAAGTAGGTTTATTGGGTCTAGACGTCTACGAAGAAGAAGAAGCGTTGTTTTTTGAAGACTTTTCTGCCCAAGGTATACAAGACGACTTGTTAGCCAGATTAACAACCTTCCCAAATGTCATTGTTACCAGTCATCAAGGATTTTTTACTCAAGAAGCGATGCTCAATATCGCGCAAACTACCCTTTCGAATATCAGTCAATTCGAACAAGATGGTAGCGCTCAAAATGCGGTGCTTTGAGATTTAACGTTAACTGATTAGTATCAATATAAACTAGCCAGTAAAAAGCATACTCAACTTCAGCTTATTGGAGACGATTATGACAACGACCAAACATGTTCAACGGTATGAACAACTAAAAGTGCTCAGTGCGAACCTCATATCAGAAATACCGGAGGTTATGACTGGCTTTGGAGCATTACATTCTTCAGCAGTTTCAAAAGGTGCACTGGATACAAAATCAAAGGAATTGATTGCTCTGGGTATTGCCATAGCAGTGCATTGTGATGGGTGTATTGCTTTTCATGTTCATGATGCATTAAAAGCAGGAGCAAGTAGGCAAGAGACATTAGAAGCAATTGGTGTAGCTATTTTAATGGGGGGCGGACCGTCCATGGTCTATGGCTGTGAAGCTTTAGAAGCCCTGAATGAGTTTGAGCAAAAACAAAATCCACCTATTTAACTCTGTCGCAAATAGTTCAGGCAACCGCAGACTGTATGCAGTTGAGTTGACGAATTTTTGCTCCAAGTAAATTATGAGGTACACGTTCAAGTAGCAGATACTGATGCAGTTTTCTAAAATCTACAAACTTGACGCGGCGTTTTTCTACCTCAATTATATGTTCATTGTGTAACTGAGTGAGTAACCGACTAACAGTCTCAATCGCCATGCCTAAATAATTGGCGATATCCACTCGAGTCATGCTCAAGTCAAACACCTTGCCAGATAACCCTCTCTTTTCAAATTGTGAAGACAAGTCCAATAGAAATGAGATGAGTCGCTGTGCAGAGTTCATGTTGTTTAAACTAAGTAAAAACTTGTCTTCATTATTGAGGGCATGACTCATGCCCTGCAGCAAGTTAAGTCTGATGCTTGCTGAATTCGCCATAGCCTTATCCAACTCCCCTAAGCCGATACGACACACACTGCTGGTTTCCAAGAACTTTATCGATTGAGCATGGGAGCCATTATCAAAACCATCTAGACCAAGCAAATCACCGGGATAATGAAAACGGCTAATTTGTTCATGACCACTATTATCTGACACTGAAGATTTTGCTGACCCGCTACGCAAGATAAAAATAGCTTCAAATGTCTGGCCAGACGCAAATAGTTCGTCTGACTTATGATATACCTTATGAGAACTTACTTTTGGCTCTGCTTTAGTTTTATCAACTAAACTAAAGCATATGCCAGGCATGTTACAGTATTGGCAAAGTGAAGGTTGTTGGGTTTTATTTATAGGCATTTTACAATCCTTGAAGGTAGGTCAAAGGCTAATTTCCTTGCCATTGATATAAATCAAGGTTAAATAATAAAGATTAGTTGAAAGCTGGGGTATTCGCTATTCTGCGTAATTTACTTCGGTAAGTACTTATATAAACACACCGACTTCTGTGCTGAGGTCCTAAGTTATGTATCACTGTCTTAACAACCTTGCTGGTTATCTCCTTTGTTAAGCATGTCTTTGGTCACTAATACAATACCATCTTGGCTGATACGAAAACCCCGTGCAATGTCATGTGCTTTGTTTATCCCAATACTCATTCCTTCAGGTATTTGGCAGCCTGTATCAATAATTGAGCGATTAATTTTAACATGCTGAGCAATATCAACTTGAGGCAGGATCACTGATTTTTCAATTTTACTATATGAGTGAACATGCACATCTGAAAATAACAATGATTGACTAATTTCAGCACCAGAAACAATACAACCACCTGACACAATCGAGTCCACTGCATAACCACGACGGCCATAATCATTAAAAATAAATTTAGCTGGAGGTGATTGTTTCTGATGTGTCCAAATAGGCCAATCTTGATCATAGATATTTAGTTCTGGAGTGATTGCAACAAGGTCCATATTGGCCTGCCAAAATGCATCTAAGGTTCCCACATCGCGCCAATACGGAGCAGATTGTCCATCATCAGAACAGAATCTAAACGCCATCACATGATTAGTATTAATTGCAGCAGGAATAATATCTCTACCAAAATCATGCAGCGAGTCTATGTTTTTAGCATCCGCAATTAGTTGCTGAATAAGAAATTCAGTATTGAACACATAATTTCCCATGGATGCCAGCGTGTATTCAGGTTTGTCTTCAAGGGGACAAGGTTTATCAGGTTTATCATGAAAATTCGTGATCCGGTTGTGTTCATCCACGCACATCACACCGAAGGCACCCGCCGCATCGATCACTGGCACCTCGATGCAAGATATCGTCATATCTGCTGCACTTTCAACATGTTGGACTAGCATATCTCCATAATCCATTTTATAAATATGATCACCTGCCAGCACAACAACATACTTAGGTGCATGCTCACGAATAAACTCAATATTTTGATACAGCGCATCCGCCGTACCTTCATACCAACTGGGAGAATATTGCTGGGACGCAGGTAAGAGCTCAACATATTCACCTAACTCTCGGTTTAAATGCCCCCATCCTCGCGACAAGTGACGTATTAACGAATAAGCTTTGTATTGGGTCATGACCCCAATCTGCCTAATCCCTGAATTAATACAATTCGACAAGGGAAAGTCAATTACTCTGAATTTCCCACCAAAATGAATTGCAGGTTTAGCCTGATATTGAGTTAATTCACACAATCGACTGCCTTTACCTCCTGCAAGGATCAAGGCTAATGTATCTCGTGTGATCTGACTAACGTAACGTGAGTTGGAGGAGATCATAATGATTACCTAATGTTAGTATTACTGATAATTTCTGCTCAAATTTTAATTGCCAACACATCACACTTCACACCATGCAATACACCATTGGCAGTGGAGCCTAGTAATAACTTCAAACCACTTTGGCCATGAGTACCCATAACAATCAAATCAGCCTTGACACTTTCGGACAACAAATGAATTTCATTAACTGCTGAACCAATAGGTGCATATACTTGTTTGTCTGGGATACAGTGCGTTTTGGCCAGTTCTAATAGTGTTGCTTTTGCAGTTTCTTGATTATCGTTCACAAAATCTGAACCTATACCAAGCCCATATGAATCGAAGTAAATCTGTGGAAAAGTCACGTAAATAAGACTAATTTGCGACGGATTTTGTGCAATATCCAGCGCTCGATCTAATACAGGTTTGTGCTCAAAAAAAAGATCTAATGCAACTAAAATGTTTTGATAACTATCCATATTTAATTTACCTGTTAAACGAAACTCTAGCTTTAATTAGGAGTGTTTTTAACTTGCTTACTTTATTTAGACTCAAAGACACTAGGTAACATTGATCTATATCAAACTGTCGATTCACAGGCTAAATAACATTAATCCGTATTTGATTTAAATCTAATTAGGTTGGTTAGAATTTAATATTTAGAATTGAACTATCATATAAGTTCATGTATTTTGCGAAAATACGTTATTTAAGCCTGTGTGCTTTCTCTATTTCCTGTACACATAAACTATAAATCAGTAGGTTATAAAGATATTTAGGGAATATCATTGATAATCGTCTTTTAAAAACAGAAAGGGTCCTCATGAGTTCTAAGATGGAACAGAAACTAGCAGAGTTTCGAATCACTTTTATTGCTGAGTATAGTGACAAGCTAGCAATGTTGACTAAGTTATGGTTAAACGCTAGAACGTCTAAAACTCTGGACGCAGTCAAAAAATTTAGGTTTGAAGTACACAGCATCAGAGGCTCTAGTGCATCACTCAACTTTTTAGCTTTGAGTGACCTGCTCTGCTTGATTGAAGAAGAGGTGGCCCCCTGTGAAGAAAAAATCAACACTTTAAATAGTGTTATACCTTTTATTGATCGTCATATGAATACGATGATTGAAGCAACAAAAAACAACCCTAATCCATTACTTTTATTAAAAGAAGCAACGTCTACTTTAAGTAAATTACGCGAGCCACAAAAAATCAAAGAAGAAATTAATTCACCGTCTTATCGTGATATAAAGATTGCCTTAATTGATGACAATAAAAACACATCAGTGGTTAACGCTAAACTTCTTACTGAATTTGGGTTTACAATCAACCAGTTCAATTCAATTGAACAGTTCGAAGAAGTGTTTAAACAAAATAGATTTAATTTAGTGCTTATTGATACTGATAACTCGATTAACCTCTCTGAAAAAATATTTGACTTTGCTGCCAAACTCAAAACATTCGATACCGACGTATTTGTTTTATCTTCCTCAAGTTCCTTTGAAAATAGACTTTCAGCAGTAAGATCCAAAGTAAAAGAATATCTTTTAAAACCAGTTAATATCACTACTTTAGTATCCAAAATTCGTAAAAATTTCAAGATAGATATAATCCGGCCCTATAGAATTTTACTCTTAGATGACCAAGCCTTAGAGGGTAGTTTTTATAAAACGTTGCTAGAGGACGAACATGTAGAAGTTCTGGCAATATCTCAAGCCAATTCAATCATGACAGAATTAGAATCTTTCCATCCGGATGTGTTTTTGTTAGATATTCACATGCCAAACATAAGTGGTCTGGAAGTAGCAATGGTTCTTCGCCAACAAGCTAAATACGATTATGTACCGATCATTTTCCTCACTTCTGACGATGGTATCAAAACCAAACTTGAAGTATTAGAGTGTGGTGCTGATGATGTCATCTCCAAAAATACCCCTCCTAACCTTATCGTACAGCAGGTTGATAGCCGTATTCAAAGGGGACAAGAAATTCGGTACCTTGCATCTAGGGATAGTTTAACAGGCGTACTTAACCATGGACAAATCATGGAAGCCGCAGCTCATTCCATGAGACTGACTTCGCGCCAACAAACACCTACTGTGATCGTGATGATTGATTTAGATCATTTCAAAGAAGTAAACGATAAATACGGTCATGTGAATGGAGATAAGGTACTGATTTCTTTAGGACAATTATTACTTCAGTCGGTGCGATATACCGACCATGTAGGCCGCTATGGAGGAGAAGAATTTATGGTGGTGTTTAATAACGCAAACTCCAAAATTATCGAAAATAAAATAAACGAGATTTTAACCGCCTTTTTACACATTAACTATACCGTTAATAAACAATCTTTTAATTGTAGTTTTAGTGCGGGATTGGCCAGTTCAACTCATCATCAAAAACTAAATGAGCTAATAAACTCAGCCGATGTCGCTCTGTACAAAGCTAAAAATGCAGGTAGAAGCCAAATTTGTGTAGATGAATCAAAATAACAAATTTTTAATTTCATCAGAGGGTATTATTCTAAACTCAGTTTAATTGTTACTCATAATGATTGACCCCGAAGTCACTAACATCAACCCTTGTGTTTCAACCAAACTCAATAGGCTTAATATAGTCGACTATTTTTTGATTGTCACACATATCCTTAAACGCCTCCCCTAAAATGTCACTTTGAGCAATAACGGTTTGCCAATATTCAATACGTTGCGCTGAGGACATGACTTCAAAGTCTTTTCTGTCAGGAATTTTGCCATAAGGTAAACTAGATATAAACTCGTCAGAAGGTACCAACATGACCACGTCATTGTAACTGTTTGCATGTGGAAGTCGCTTTTTAAGGGACTTATCGAACCAGCCAGGTATAGGTTTTGAGTAAAAGTGCGAATAAAGCACTAGCCCTTTTTGCGGTCCAAAGGTTAAATCAAAGTGATAATCAATAATACCGCCATCTCTATACATTCCAGGTGGTGCACCATCAATATTTTTTACACCTTCAATCACAATAGGAATAGAACCTGATGCCATCAAGGCCTGCGGTAAATTTTTAGCAGTAAGAGGAACAGAATATGAGGTCATGTTAACAGGATCATTGACCTTTAAATTAGAATTAGGCGACGAAAACAAATAACGCTGGTAAAACTTTTCTAACCATTTCCGCTTCATCGCATTAGCACTAGCGCTGGCAATTAAACCTGTCATTTGTAGTGGTTTTGCTTCGAACTGAGTTAAACCTTTACACTTGGCCACAATAAAATGCGCTTTAATGATTGGGTTGTTGATGATTTCATCGCAACCATTTTCACCTAGTACATAATTTAACAGTGCCGTGCCTTTTGCAGTGATTTCTTTAGCGGTCGGTTTATCAGAGTAAACAGTCTGAGAATAGCGCTCTGCCAAGCGATTAATCGCAGACAATGGGTCATTTTGAGCGAAACAGGCAAATCTAAACGCCCCCGCTGACGAACCAATAATATTTAAAGGCCTAGTTCGCCCAGCAAAAAATTCAGGGAATATATAACGGTCAAGACCCGCCAACACAAACCACTTAGGCCCACCAGATGCCCCCAACATATAATCAAATAAATCAGCACTAAAGCCCTCTTTTTTAATACGTGCTAGAGCATTTTTTCCAGCATAAACATCCAAAACCTGCATACTCTTCCTTTTATTCAAACGCTAGTATTTATTATAATCCCAGCATAGACGGCATATACCGTGACTTACGGATCTCTTAAAATGATGTAATGACTGTTATCACTGAGTCTTTTATAGCAGTTAAAAAACTGTTTTTAAGTTTAACAACTTGTGCAATAGATGCATCTAAATCAGAAAATTTAATATACCTATCTGATTATTATTTATAATCCCCCATTAAATGCTGCAATTTCAATCAAGCTTTTAGCTATCGAGTGTTTTGCAACCAACAGAAATTTCTCTATATATATCAGTTTATTAACCGACATATAAACAGTACTCAACAGAGTTATCCACAGGAACAGTGGATAAACCCAACTTGATATCATTACGGACGACTGTTTTGCTATCATACCCAAAAAATGAAGTGCAATATTTCGCTATGCTAAAGATTAGTTTTCAGACTACACACTAACAAGCCCTATCAGCTGGTTTCAAGAATAATGATTACGATGGGATTGTTTAGTCGCCTTGTAAAGCTAGTTCACTGCCATGTCATAAAAAAGCTATTAACACTTACAGCCAGTTAATGGGCACAGTGCTGCCATTCGATGAGGTGCCACATGCACTTTTTACTGAAAGACTTTTTGGCGAAGGCATCGCTATCAAACCTTCTGATCACAAAGAATTAACACCTTTCGCTGGCACTATGATGTAATTCCCAGAACAAGCTCATCAATTAAAAATAAAGACGCAAATGGCTTAAAGCTAAAAATATAGCTAGGGATTGATTATCACTTTATATTGGGGAAAGGATCTAAGAGCGTCGTTAAACAAACTAAAAACGTTGAGCACAGACAGCTACTGGCCGAATTTTTCTGGTTAAGATGAAAAGACGACTACTCAGAATTTTATGTTCTATCACCTTTCTTAGTAGCGATAAAATAAAATGCATTCAAGCGCACTATTTTCAAGTTATCGCTAACAAGATAAAATGATAACTGTTTACATATAAATTAGGAATAACAGTTAACTAAAAGGATTGGTTTGTTCCTTTACCTGCCTTACCCTTTATCGTTATAGTCAGTGCACGAATGATATCAGTAACTAAATTAGGACACTATGACCACTCTGTTCGGCATTAAAAACTGCGATACCATCAAAAAAGCACGCGCTTGGTTATCTTCACACAATATCAACTATGTTTTCCACGATTACAGACAAGACGGACTCGACACCAATTGGCTTGAGCAAACAGAACAAACCTTGGGCTGGGAAATCATGCTTAACAAACGTGGAACTACTTTTCGTCAGTTAAGTGAAGAGCAAAAACAAGGGCTTGATAAAACCTCTGCCTTGGCGCTAATGCTTGAACATCCAGCTATGATAAAACGTCCCATACTGATCCATAAAGATAAATATTTCATTGGTTTTAAAGCAGACCAATTTTCAGAGGTTTTCTCATGAGCCACACACTTGATTTGACTAAAAACTTAATCAACAGAAAATCTGTTACTCCTGAAGATGCGGGTTGTCAGGAAATGATGGCTAATATCCTTAAACCTTTAGGCTTTGTAATCGAAGATTTAACCTTTGCCGACACTAAAAACATTTGGGCTCGCAAGGGAACAAATGAACCACTATTTTGTTTTGCTGGGCATACAGATGTTGTACCTACAGGCCCAGAACAGAATTGGCAAACCCCACCTTTTGAAGCTACCGAAAAAGATGGCTATATTCATGGCCGTGGTGCAGCAGATATGAAAGGC
>CAJQKX010000459.1 GCA_905479025.1 uncultured Paraglaciecola sp. | reverse complement strand
CACCGAACAAAAGAATATCGCCACTTTGTGCACCACTGCGTTCAACGATACCTTTGGCCACGTCTTCATTTAAGAATTTAAGGATAGGTGATTGTAATCCTTCCATTCCGGCTTCAAGATCGTTGACTTTCATCCACGCCAACCCTTTTGCACCGTAAATACCCACATATTTACCGTAGTCGTCAATTTGTTTGCGGGATAACTTAGCACCGCCTGACACACAGATAACGGCAACACGACCTTTAGCGTCATTGGCAGGGCCAGAAAACACTTTAAATTCAACGTCTTTCAGTAAATCAGCTATATCAGTCAATTCTAATGGATTGCGTAAATCAGGTTTGTCGCTACCAATACGGCGCATGGCATCTGCGTATGTCATGCTTGGGAACTCGCCCAAATCTACCGACAACATTTTTTGGAACAAATTACGTATTAGCCCTTCAGTGATCGCCATCACACCACCAGCATCTAAGAAGGTCGTTTCAATATCAATCTGAGTGAATTCAGGTTGGCGATCTGCTCGTAAATCTTCGTCACGAAAACATTTTACGATTTGATAATATTTGTCCATGCCCGACATCATCAATAATTGTTTAAACAATTGTGGTGATTGTGGCAAAGCAAAAAACTGTCCTTTATGAGTGCGGCTTGGCACCAAATAATCACGGGCACCTTCTGGCGTGGCTTTGGTCAAAATAGGGGTTTCGATATCCAAGAAACCATCCTTTTCAAGATAGTTGCGCACAGTGCTGGTGACATTGGCTCTGAATTTCAAACGATCGCTCATCAATGGACGACGTAGGTCCAAGTAACGATATTTTAGTCGCTGTTCTTCAGAATTTTCTTGATTCCAATCTAGGGGGAGTGGCGCAGCTTTGTTGAGGATGGTCAAAGATTTACCGAGCATTTCAATTTCGCCAGTAGACATCTCTTTGTTAACTTGGCCTGATGGCCTGGCGCGCACCTCACCACTTAACTGCACACAAAATTCATTACGTAGGCTATTTGCAATATCAAAGGTTTCGACTAAATCAGGGTCAAATACCACCTGCACCACACCCTCTCGGTCGCGTAGGTCGAGAAAAATCACCCCACCTAAATCACGACTACGATTAACCCAACCACACAATGTGACGGTTTGTCCGATATGAGATGAATTGATATTGCCACAATAGTCTGTGCGCATGAAAAACCGCCTTTAAAACGTAAACATTGATGAAAAATTAAGGTCGCAGAGTATAAACCAGATCAGCATTTTGCTAAATTAAATTCTCAGTTTTCGTAAGAAAATGTTGCACCTATAGACTAATGAAAATGAATTCTGCATATTTGCAACATTAAAATTGAATAACAGGGAACGAGCAATGCTAAAAATTAAAAATATAACAAAAATTTACGACAACGGGGTGAAAGCCCTTAACGATGTCAGTATAGATATCCCCAAAGGCTTGTTTGGTCTGCTTGGACCTAATGGAGCCGGAAAATCCAGCTTGATGCGCACGATTGCAACGCTGCAACAACCCGATACAGGTAGTATTCAATTCGATCAGATCAATGTGCTGACCCAGCCCAACGAATTACGTCAACGTTTAGGTTATTTACCACAAGAATTTGGTGTTTACCCTCGTGTGAGTGCCTATGATTTATTGGACCACTTAGCGATATTGAAAGGCATTGCTAAAAAAGCAGAGCGTAAAGAAGCCGTAGATGGATTGTTAGCCCGCACTAATTTATTTCAACATCGTAAAAAGGCGGTCAGTGGTTTTTCTGGCGGCATGCGCCAGCGTTTTGGTATTGCTCAGGCGTTATTGGGTGACCCCGATTTATTGATTGTAGACGAACCAACAGCAGGCCTTGATCCAGAAGAGCGTAATCGCTTCCATAATTTACTGGTTACTTTAGGCGAAGAAAAAGTCATTATTTTATCTACTCATATAGTCGATGATGTGTCTGAGCTTTGCCCCAATATGGCGGTATTAGGTAACGGACAAATTTTATTGCAAGGGAATCCCTTGGACATTACTGGCGATTTAAACGGACAAATTTGGCGTAAAACGGTGTCTATTGATGAAGCCGCGGTATTAGAAAATACGCTGCCTGTTATTTCTAAACGTCTATTTGCTGGTCGCACGGTTTTACATGTTCTGGCACCCGACGCGCCTGAAGGTTTTGAAAGTACCCCTGC
Organism: uncultured Paraglaciecola sp.; assembly: GCA_905479025.1. The sequence goes on along the minus strand of CAJQKX010000459.1, from coordinate 5,894 downwards.
GACCCTAGAAGATGTGTATTTTTCTACCTTACATAATTCTCGACAAAATCCTCAACATAATTCTCATTCAACCCAAGTAGCATAAGGAAGCTCTATCATGTTTACTCAAATGTTAGGGTTTGAATGGCGCTACTTTACTCGCCAACCCTCTTTTATTGTGACCTGCTTGGTCTTTTTCTTATTGCCATTTTTGGCCATCACCATTGATCAGGTGCAAATTGGATCAGGTGGCAATGTCTTGTTTAATAGCCCCTTTGCTGTGACTCAAATCATGTTAATTTTAAGCATTTTTGCGATGTTTATGGTGGTCAACTTTGTGGCAGGTACCGCAACGCGTAACCATACGTCTTTGATGTCAGAGATTATTTATACCAAACCAATCAGTTCCTTTAGTTATAACCTCGGAAGATTTTTGGGCGCATATTTGATATGTTTAACTGTGTTCGCCATGGTACCAGTGGGTATATTGATAGGAAGCCTAATGCCTTGGGTGGATGGTGACAGAATTGGCCTGAACAGCTTGATGATGTATCTACAACCCTTCTTGATATTCTCCACCACAACCATCTTTATTTTTTCAGCTTTATTTTACGGTGCGACCAACCTTTTCAAAAGTGTGATGGCAGGCTACATCTGTGCGTTAGGTCTATTTATTTTATATGTGGTTGCAGGACAAGTGTTTAATGAACCCGAGCAACGAACGATTAGAGCACTGCTCGACCCCTTTGGACTCAATTCATTTCGCGAATATACCCGCTACTGGACAGCCTTTGAAAAGAATTCACTATTACCGGTTTTTGAGGGTGCAATATTACAAAACCGTTTATTGTGGCTAGCGGTGGGTGGCTTTATTTTGCTGACCACAGGCGGACTGTTTAAATCATTAAATTTAGCAGCGAACAAAACCAGCAAAAAAATAAAGAAAGAAAAAATTGATGTAATACCCGCTAACAGCAATATAGCGATTAAAGCCTCAGTCAATAATAGTGTCGCGCAATTTATGCTGCGCACCAAATTTGAAATAAAACAAGTCGTGTTAAGCCCGGCATTCCCTGTTTTATTGTTATTTTCGGCCTTTCAACTCATTGCCAGCTTTTTCGACATAAACGGGATATATGGCGCTCCAAACTGGCCACTCACGCAAACCTTAGTGCAAATTATTGTGGGGGCTTTTAGCCTAATGACGATTATTGTCATTACTTATTACACCGCAGAAGTAGTTTGGCGTGAAAAGACTGTGGGTATGGGTGATATTATAGACAGTATGCCTGTGCCCAATGTCACTTTCTGGTTATCAAAATTGCTGGCTGTAATGTTAGTTATCGTATCGCTACATTTCTTAGGCTTAATAGTCGCTATTATTAAACAATTACTCTCGGGTTATGAAAATATCGAGCTTGGGCAATATTTAATTAGCTTATTATATTTTGCCGTATTGCCATTTTGTTTAACTGTAGTGCTAGCTTTTTTAATTCAAGTACTTAGTCCTAATAAATATGTGGGGATGTTGATTTTTGTTGGCTACATCTTTGTATCCATTGCCTTCTCTCAAATAGGCATTGAACACAACATGTTTAATTTTGGCGCCGCGCCTGTTTTGCAATACTCAGATTTGAATGGATATGGCTGGTTTATTCAGACTCAGAACTGGTACATGTTGTATTGGGCCGCTCTGTCAGTGGTTCTGGGTGTGATGAGTTATGGCATGTGGCAAAGGGGTCCTCATGCATCACTTAGACAACGTTTTAGTTTGTTAAGTTATCAGTTAGGAAATCAAGGTAAAAGTATTGCCATGGCTGCCATGCTGATATTTCTGGCGACAGGTGGGTATATTCATTACAACACAAAAGTGTTGAATGAGTTTTATGGCCAAGAAGAGAGTTTGAATACACAAGCTGATTACGAAAAAGACTACGTTGAATTTCGTGACGCGCCTATGCCAAGTGTTGTCGGCATTGATGCGGCAATCAATATTTTCCCCGAAGAAGGACGTATCGAAGCCAGCGCGACCATTACTCTTATTAACCGCACAGATCAATCCATCGATCGTTTCCTGCTCAATATTCCACGATTTACCAAAGACCTCGATATCGTGATATCTGGTGGAAAGTTAGGTGAAATCAATACCCAATACAACCTTGCATGGTTTGAATTAACTCAACCTATGGCACCTGGCGAAGAACGCGCGGGTCAAGTCGAAGTGACCCGTGCTCATCAAGGGTTTAAAGACAGAGGTGAAGACAATACTCTGGTAAAAAACGGTACATTTATAAACAACTTTGAGTTATTCCCATCTTTTGGTTTCAATGAAAGTTACCTAATAAGAGATCAGCATGAACGCCGTAAACGAGACTTAGATCCTCTACAGCGGGCATATAAACTTGAAGATACTAGCCGCTACACGGAAAGCTTTTTTGGAAGAGGAGTCGAATTTATAGATTTTAGCGCTACAGTCTCCACCAGTGGTGACCAATTTGCCATAGTGCCGGGGTATTTACAAAAAGAATGGCAACAGGATGGCCGCAATTATTATCGATATGAAATGGATGCACCTATGGTCAACTTTTTTAGCGTGATGTCGGCTAACCTCGAAACAAAAAAAGTCGATCATAATGGGATTAATATCGAGGTCTACTACCATAAAGATCATCATTGGAATGTGGACAGAATGATTGAGTCCAGCCAAGACTCACTCGACTACTTTCAACAGGTTTTTGGCCCCTATCAACACAAACAATTACGGATTATTGAGTTTCCAGGTTACCGCAGTTTTGCGCAAAGTTTTGCCAATACTGTGCCTTACTCTGAAAACATTGGCTTCATTTCAGACTTACGTAATCCAGAAGATATTGATCCTGTGTATTATGTAACTGCTCACGAAGTAGCCCACCAATGGTGGGGGCATCAATTGAACGCGGCCAATGTACAAGGCAGTGCGATATTGTCGGAAACATTGTCGCAATACAGTGCATTAATGGTCATGAAGAAAAAATACGGCGAGACCCGGCTGCGCAAGTTCCTCACTTATGAGTTGGATAGCTACCTAAGAGGTCGAAGCGCAGAACGGATTGAAGAAATGCCGCTGTTACGCTCCGAAAACCAACAATACATACATTACCGCAAAGGCTCAGTAGTGATGATGGCGTTAGTCAATACACTAGGTGAAAAACGCCTTAATCAAGCCCTGCAAGCATTGCTTAAAGAATATAAGTTTAGAGAAGACTTGTACCCTACTACCTTAGACTTAGTCAGACATTTACACAGCGTGTCAAACAAAGCAGAGCAGGCCTATATTAAAGACTTGTTTGAGCAAATTACTATTTACGATTTGCGGGCTAAAGAGGTAACAAATGAAGCGCTTGAAAAAGGCAAAACCAAAGTCACGTTAACCGTCTCAGCACAGCAATTTAGCGCGGACGGTAAAGGCCAAGAAACAGAACAACCTTTTGCTAAAGAAGTAGAGATTGTTTTGTTCAGCGAAGATCCTAATGACTTTGCCGCTGAAAACAAAATAATCTATCAAGAGCTGCACGCCATTAAAAGTGGCGATACGGTGATTGAACTCATCGTTGACGAAATGCCTAACTTTGCCGCTATAGATCCTTTTGTACGCTTTATTGACCGAGACACAGGTAATAATATTATCAAGTTGTAATGGTTAATTTGTTAAGCTAAGCCCTCACTTTGAGGGCTTTTTATTGAGGAAATGTAAGTGGCTTTAATCAAAACGGGTTGCCCTATATGGACTCATGAACAATGGTTCGGTAGTTTGTTTCCAGCCAACACAGTAAAAGAACAGAGCCTTGGAACTTACGCGCGGCATTTTAATAGCGTAGAAGGCAACACCAGTTTTTATCATATTCCTGATAAAAAAACGATAAGGCGCTGGGCTGAGCAGGTACCTAATGACTTTTGTTTTACTTTTAAGTTTCACCGCAGTATCAGTCACGATAAAAAACTGTTAAATATTAAAGACGACTTACACTTAGTCCTCAAGCGTATGGCATTATTGGAAGATAAGTTAGGCTGCTTAATATTACAACTACCTGCCAGTTTTAACCCAAGTCAACTCGGCACCCTAACGCATTTCATCCAACTGTTACCTAAGAATTTTCGCTATGCAATTGAAGTCAGGCACTTAGGTTTTTTTGATAAGAGTGATAACGAAAAAGCATTTAATCAACTGCTGCTAGAAAATAATATCAATCGCGTGATCATGGACACCAGAGCTTTATTTGCCTGTCCTGCAAATGGCGACAAAGTCATTGAAGATGCACATAGAAAGAAACCCAGAGTGCCGACTAATGTGATTGCCACATCGGACACCCCATTAGTGCGTTTTGTAGGTCATCCGGTTATTCAGACCAATAAACCGTTTTATACACCTTGGATCCACAAAACCAAACAATGGTTAGATGAGGGCAAGTCGCCCTATTTGTTTTTTCATATGGCCAATACAGTCGATGCACCTTGGTTAGCTGAAGCCTTTTTTAATGACTTTAAACAGCTCTACCCCGACACCTTAATTCCCTCAATCATTTTACCTAAAACCCATAATAACCAGTTAGATTTTTTTGGTGCTTAAATTGCCTGTATAATATAACTTCACACAGTAATTTTTGAGCAACTTATGTCATCAGCACTTTCACATATTCGCGTACTTGAACTAAGTCGCATATTAGCGGGGCCTTGGGCCGGACAAATGTTGGCAGACTTAGGCGCAGAAATAATCAAAGTAGAAAAACCCATTCAAGGTGACGATACTCGTCACTGGGGCCCTCCTTTTCTAAATAATAAAACAGCTGAAAATCCCACAGGATCCGCTTATTTTTTATCTGCTAATCGTGGAAAACAGTCTATTACAATAGATATTCGCCACCAAGAAGGACAAGCTATTATCCATCAACTGATAGATAGTTGTGATGTATTAATAGAAAATTTCAAAGTAGGCAGCTTAGTAAAATACCACCTTGATTACGCCAGTTTATCGGCCATCAACCCTAAGTTAATTTATTGCTCAATAACCGGTTTTGGTCAAGACGGACCCTATGCGCAAAGAGCCGGATACGACTTTTTGTTACAAGGTATGGGCGGACTGATGAGTGTAACAGGTGAGCCCGATCACCTACCTGGCGGTGGCCCACAAAAAGTTGGCGTAGCACTCACCGACATTCTCACTGGCATGTATGCCACCACAGCCATACAAGCGGCTATTATTGAGCGTGAAAAATCAGGGTTAGGACAGCATATAGATCTTGCCTTACTTGATGTGCAAGTTGCCTGTTTAGCCAATCAAGGGATGAACTATTTAGTCAGCCAGAACACCCCACAACGCATGGGTAATGCTCACCCTAATATTGTACCCTATCAAACCTTTCAGACTGCAGATGGCTTCATTATTTTAACCATAGGCAACGACTCGCAATTTGCAGATTTTTGTCAGGTGGCAAATTGCCAAACATTGATACATGACCCTCACTTTGTCACTAATCAAGCAAGAGTGCACAACAGAGATGTTGTTATTCAGCAATTGGCAAACATCATCAAAGCAAAAAAAAGTGAATTTTGGTTACAACAGCTAGAAATAAAGGGGGTGCCATGTGGCCCAATCAATGACATTGCCCAAGTCTTCGAAAACCCCCAAATAAAACATCGTAAAATGCTAGGTGAACTCACCCACCCCGTCAATGGCAAAGTGCCAACAGTGGCAAACCCCATCAACTTTTCTCGTACTCCTATCGTTTACCATCAGGCTCCACCCAACCTGGGAGAACATACTGAAAATGTGTTAATTGAGCTGCTAGGTTATGACACCAGCACGGTAACTGAATTACGAGAATCAAAGATTATTTAATAGACGTATCGACGAGATAGTCGCACTTCAATAGCAACGC
>CAJQKX010000458.1 GCA_905479025.1 uncultured Paraglaciecola sp. | reverse complement strand
AAGCACTTCTAAGTTCTTAATACTTCTGTCACTGTTCAGATTAAAATACTCATACTGACCATCGACGATCTTAGCCGAAACAACATCGCGTTCGTACTCATATCGAGTACGCTCAATACGACCCCAATCTGAGTTAAGAAGGTTACCGAAGTTTTCAATATCGAAAAACAACTTGAAACTGTGATCAGCACTAAAAGCTGGCAGTTCTTGCTGGATACGAATGTCTAAGATGGTTGACCAAGCAGAGTTGTCATTGTTACGCGGAGCGATGCTACCCGCATACTGTGCCAGCTCAGAACTATTGATATAATCAAAGAACTCTTGTTGGGCTGCTGCATCTCCCTCAAATGAAGTGGAAGCAAAAATCGGATCATTCGGACCACTAGGAACATAAAGCAAGTGACCGGCATCATCATTACGGCTTTCACGTGAACAACGACCGCCACCTACGTCAAGCAGACAGGCATTGTTTTCGTTAAATGTATAGCTGTAAGGTTGACCAGTACGACGCGTCATAAACACCGACACCTTGGTTTCGTATCCTGCGATTAACTCTTTTTTCCAGTTAGCACGCAACTTAAACAAGTGCTCAGTTTGGAAACTTGAGGTACCCGCACGTGGCGCTTGGCGATCATATGCAGCAAAATCAGAGTAGTTAGATGACGCTGTAGCCGATGTGCCGTAACCGATATCTTCTACATCTGAATAGGTGTAGCTTGAGAACATGTCGAACTCACCGAATTCAGTATCCCATTCGTTAGTCGCTGACAGCGCATATAACTTACTATCACCAGCATCAAATGAGCCAACAATCAGAGCTTCAGGTCCTTCACTACAGTCATAGACACCACGTCCATCTGGTGATGTGGCTACTGGGTTTTCACAACGTTGATCATACCAATAAGTTGCATTGTCTAACTTGTTGTAAAGAAAGTCTGCAGAAAATAACCAACCTTCACCTAGCACTGGAAGGTCAGCATAGTAAGCAGCTCCAAGGCTAACCTTAGTCGTGGTTGGAATTTCAAATGATGGGTTAAGTGCGTTAACACCGCCATCTGGCGCTTCGTTTGCCAGTGAAGCAAGCACATCTTGTGGAATGTACTGACCTGTTGCGGCATCAGGTGTCGTTGGAACTATAACGGTCCCGAAAGCATTAGAGCTGTCAGAAATCACACCATCGTTAGAATAGCTGTTTGAAAGCCAAACCCCAGGTGATCCACCAGAAAAGCGACCAATACCACCACGAACTGTGATGTCATCTGAAGCCAACCACTCAAAAGAAATCCTTGGAAGAATCACATCCAAACCATCGATATCTGTAGCGTTGGAATAACCATAACGGTCGTTAAAGTTTTGATTGTCGCGGATTGAACCTTCAGACTCGTACCAGTCATAACGAATGCCGGCTTCGATGCTCAGGGTTGGATTAACATCCCATGAATCCTGAACATATAAGGAATTGGAATTATAGCCCCAAATAGCACGCAAATCGTTTTCATTGTTGGTGACAGCATTATTATAAAGTAGTCCAGAAGCAGTAGCGTTGGAGAGGTCTTCAATACTGTCAAAAACGTAAGAGCCTTCTGAGTTTTGCGCGAACAGGTTATTTATATCAACCTCTTCTCTCTCAAAACCAGCTTTAAGTATGTGATCGCCTATTGAGTATGAGGCCAAAAGTTTGAATTGTAAGAAATCCTGATCCAATGAATTACCATGGCGGAAACGGTCTGGACCGATTGAAAGATAATTTTCATCACCATCAACTTCACGTAAAAATACCGCGAAATTGGGGAATTCAGCACCATTCAAAGAATTCTGACCTGTGGCTTGCGTGGTACTGGCTATCTTAACTTGAGTAGAGAAGTTTTCAGTCCAGTCAGAAAATACGTGACCGATAATGCTTTCTACTTTTTCTGAACGGTCATACCAAGCCGAAGATGCACCAAGTCTATTGTCTGACGCTAAAAAGTTGTTACCATTTTGCTCACGAATGGCGTTTCCGTCAGACATGATATAGGTAAATTTAGCACGGTGGTCGGCGCTAATATTCCAGTCTATGTTGGCAAGGATTTTTTCATTTTCGGCTGGGCCTTTATTAAAATCACCAATATCGAAGCCCCAAACATCCGAAACAATCTGACCAACTTGAGCAACGTCGTCAAGCGTAATGTTTGGTTGTTCGTTAAGCGCACCTGAACCTGCAGGGCCATTACTAAGAGGAGCAATTTCTTCGTATTTGTCGTAAGCAACAAAGAAAAATAGCTTGTCTTTAATTAACGATCCGCCAAGTGTTGCAACAAACGTTTCTTCTTTAAAAGTAAAGTCGAAGTCGTTATCCCCGCTTTTATCACCTATCAATGAGTCGCTAGTATTATAATAGCCCAATGAACCATGGAGTTCATTAGTTCCAGATTTAGTAACGGCATTAATAGTGCCGCCAGTGAAGCCGTTATATTCAACGTCAAAAGGGGCTGTTTGAACTGACAGAGACTCGATTGCATCATAAGAAATTGGAGAACCCTGTGTTGGGTAACCATTTGCATTCAAACCAAATCGGTCATTCAAAGCAACGCCGTCGATGGTTAACGAGTTAAACTTACTGTTTGCACCCGCAATCGTTAGCTCTTTTGCTCCACCACTTTGCACGTTGACTGATGCAAAAGGATTCAGCTGAGCTGCATCTGTGATATCACGATCAATCGACGTCACTTCGCCTAGCGCTTCAAGGCCTAAGCTCATGCTTAGCCCATCATTCGAGAAACCGGCTACTGCACTATTACTACCGGTTATTTGAATAACTTCAGTATTGTTAGTTTCTTCCACTGTAACAGGAAGAGAGAACGTCTGGTCTAGCGATAAGTAAAGATCATCATATTGCACAGAATCGAATTCGCCTCCACTTATCTTCACTGAATAAGGACCACCAACACGCAAACCACGTGCTGAGAACACACCACTTGCATTTGTTGTCGCAATCGACACAGTGCCAGATGGTGTATGCGTAATAGTGACAGACGCTCCAGAGAAAATAGTTCCTGCTTCAGTTGCAACATTACCTCGGATAGATGAGGTAGTTGATTGCGCCATGGCAGCAGACGATAGTCCTACCGACATAGCGACTGCAATCGCAATGCGATTGAGTTTAGTTGTTTTAAACATTATGTGTTTCCTAAGTTTTGTGTGTTCCGAACGTTTGGTCAGAACAGTTGTTTGTACAGAATGCCATGTGGCACTGCCGATGGCTTGTGTGGTCGATTCAAACCGACTTCTCATTCCGCTTATCGCAATTTTAACAGATTGATTATGACACTTTTATTAAAGTCGTAACAGTGTCGGTGTAAATTCATCAAACTGTCGCATTTCTCTGACCAAATCATACAAGTTAACAACATGTGTTAACATAAAGCTTACAAACCTGACTAACGAGTCAGGCATAAAAACTTACATTGTGAACTGACTTTTAGCAAGTTCGCTGGTATCTTTCCTCCTAATTAACTTATTTTAGAAACGGTTTGCTATGTCAACCCCTTTAGTTATTGCCATTTCAGGCGCATCTGGTTCAGGTAAGTCATTGTTTACCGAGAATTTATTAAAAGAATTCTCTGAAGAAGGCAAATCTGTACAAATTTTGCGAGAAGATCACTATTATCGTTCTCAAGATCATTTACCTATGGCAGAGCGAGAAAAAAATAATTACGACCACCCAAAAGCATTCGAGCATGAGCTGTTGGTTAAACATTTAGAAGCCTTAAGAAATTGGAAATCTATTGAGTATCCGCAATATTGTTATAAGACGCATACACGCCTAGAAAAATCCCAAACCTTAAATTCGGCTCCCGTTATCATTATTGAAGGCATCATGTTGCTAGCTAACGATGGTTTACAACCCATGTTTGACATTAAAATTTTTGTGGATACGCCTTTAGATATATGTCTGTTACGCCGTATGAAAAGAGATATTGCCGAAAGAGGCCGCACCTTAGAGTCTGTAGCCGAACAATACGAGTCCACTGTTAAACCCATGTATCACCAATTTATTTCTCCCAGCCGCTTTACTGCTGATGTGATTGTCACCCAAGGCGGTAAAAACCGGATTGCACTCGATGTGATTAAATCTCATATTCAGCAGAGCCTACTTTAAATTGCAGAGCTTTATTGATTACTAATAAAAATAAAAAGGAAATCATATGGTTAGTCTAATAGGCGTGGCACTTATGCTGCTTATCGCGTTTACATTTTCGTCTCACAAAAAAGCAATCAACTGGCGAACGGTAGGCGGTGCATTTGCTATTCAAGCCTCTGTAGGTGCATTAGTGCTGTATTTTCCTCCGGGGATCCAGTTTTTATTGTCGCTAACAAGTTATGTAGAAAATATTATTGGTTATAGCCAAGATGGCATTACCTTTATTTTTGGTCCTTTAGGTGATAAATCAATGGGATTTATTTTCGCCTTTAATGTGTTGCCTGTGATTGTGTTTTTCTCATCACTGATTACGGTTTTATATCATTTGAAAATCATGAACATAATTATTCGAGTAATTGGCGGATTTTTGCAATATTTCCTTAAAACTAGTCGCCCCGAGTCTATGTCTGCAGCCGCTAATATTTTTGTGGGTCAAACCGAAGCGCCGTTAGTGATTAAACCTTATATCCCCAATCTAACCCGCTCTGAACTTTTTGCTGTCATGGTAGGTGGTTTAGCCTCCATTGCAGGCTCAGTTATGGCAGGTTATGCAAGCATGGGGATAGAAATAAAATATTTACTGGCAGCAAGTTTTATGGCTGCACCGGGTGGTTTATTAATGGCCAAAATCATGATCCCTGAAACAGAAGAAGTTAAAAATGAGTTAACTGCAAAGGAAGCACAGGACAATGAGTACACCAATATTTTTGATGCCGCAGCCAGTGGCGCTGCCAATGGTTTACATCTGGCGTTAAACGTTGGTGCAATGTTATTAGCCTTTATTGGTTTGATCGCCTTATTAAATGGCCTCATTGGCTGGGGTGGCGGTTTCTTTGGTGCACAAGATATAAGCTTTCAGGTGATATTGGGTTATGTCTTTCAGCCGATTGCTTGGACACTGGGTGTGCCGTGGGAAGAAGCGAATATAGCCGGAAGTTTTATTGGCCAAAAAATGGTGGTGAACGAGTTTGTTGCTTATCTAGACTTCCTCAAGTATCAAGAGCAACTCTCTCCTATTACTCAAGCCATCGTTATTTTTTCTTTATGTGGCTTTGCAAACTTTTCATCTATTGCCATATTAATGGGTGGGATAGGAGCAATGGCTCCAACTAGACGTAAAGAGATTGCCCAATTGGGTTTAAAAACCGTATTAGCCGCTACTCTAGCCAATTTAATGAGTGCCGCGTTGGCAGGGTTTTACCTTAGCCTTTAAACATATTTACATTTAGAGAAAAAAATTATGGAACTAGTTGCTGTAGATTATCAAGCACCCAATGCAGACAAACTTTTTGTAGAATCTTTGCATAAAACTGGCTTTGGTGTATTGAAAAATCACCCTATTAGTCAAGACAGAGTCAGCAGTATTTACAAACGGTGGGAGGCTTTTTTTAACAGTGAAGAAAAAAATCAATATACGTTTGATAAAAATACCCACGATGGATTTTTTTCAACTGATATATCTGAAACAGCTAAAGGTTTTAAGAAAAAAGATATCAAAGAATATTTTCACTTCTATCCATGGGGACGTTGCCCAGAAGCATTAAAACAAGAAATAGCAGACTATTATCGAGACACCAATGCATTGGCTTCAAAGTTACTCGTATGGGTTGAAAAGTATTCACCACCAGAAGTGTCAGCTAAATTCACACAACCTCTGTCAAGTATGGTGACCGATAGTGAACAAACTTTGCTACGTATTTTACATTATCCACCTTTAGATGGCTCTGAAGAACCAGATGCGATTCGCGCTGCGGCTCATGAAGACATTAACTTGCTCACACTATTACCATCAGCCAATGAACCCGGTTTACAAGTCAAAGGAACAGGTGATTCATGGATAGACGTGCCCTGCGATTTTGGTAACTTAATTGTCAACATTGGCGATATGCTTCAAGAGGCATCAGGCGGGTATTTTCCATCGACGACTCACAGGGTTGTTAACCCACAAGAAAGCGATCAGACTAAAGCGCGGGTTTCTTTGCCACTGTTTTTACATCCCAATCCTGAAGTAGTGTTGTCGGCAAGATACACAGCTAAAAGTTACCTGAAAGAACGCCTTGAGGAATTAGGTGTCGCTTAATCTAACACTTAGAAAGGAACAGCCGCCGAAAATATTAACAAGGCAGTTTCTATGGTAACAATGCAAGATGCAGGCATTTATCAAATATCTACAAATTACCTAAAAAGTCTAATTTGTTTTGATACTTGTCTTCGTCTTGGCGGTTATGCGCCTTAATTTTAGCTTGTTTAAGATAGCGTAGGCTTTGTTGCAACTCACCAATTTCGAAGTATGCTCTAGCCAGTCCAAAATATACCTCATGTTTACTTCTATCTAAAGCCAAAGCTCTTCGGAAATGTGCCAAAGCTTGATCCCAATGTTCCTGCTCCATCTCTTGTTCACCTAAATTTAAGTGGTAATAAGGATTGCGGTTTCGCTTATATTCAACTTCCGCCAAAATATTCTCAGCTTCTTTTTCTCGTCCGGTAAATGTATACAGATAAGCAAGGTTTTCCCAAGCAGTTAAATTATCAGAGTTCAATCCCAATGCATGTTGATAAGTTTTTTCAGCCTGATTAAAGTACCCGCTTAATCGATACACAATCCCCAGATTGACCCACCCTGAGTCAAAATAGGGGTCAAATAACAGAGCTTCACGAAAATAAGCGTAAGCGGATGTATAATCTTTTCGCAACAAAGCATCAGCACCTTTATTATTATAAAACCTAGCCATTACAGCTTGTTTATTCACGATTTTTTTTTGCAATCCACTTCTTGATGACTGGGGATCAAAATCAACCTGAAAACTACGTGCGTTAAGCATAAAAGCGCTTGGGTCATGGGGAGCAGACATCTTTAAATTGATATGCCCATTTAACAAACTAAAACCCGCTTTTCTTGTCCAAAATTCAGGGATCATAATTTCCTGAAAATCCACGTAAAAACCCGCTTCAATTGCCATGGCATAAGTCATGATAGACATAGACAAGCAATTTGCTGTACGGGAATGATAGGTCTCATTGGCGGTGTTGTTGGCATCTCCCTGATAAAGTAAATTGAGATCTGAGCGATCAAATATGGCTCTAACCAAAGCTTCCATTTGATCAATTTTATTTGTAATTGGTTCAATGGTTGCTTTTACAAATACTTTAGCTTCTTCATCTAATATGAATATTTCCTGCTCTGACTCTACTTGAATTTCCTCAAAGCCAACGAAGCCTAAATCGTATAACAATGACTCAGACGGAGTAACATAGAGGGTGGTGGATTGACAGGCACAAAAAGACAAACAGGTAACGAGTGTAATTAGAATATTTTGGGTATATGAGGTTAGCTGCATTCGATGCACTTCACTAGTAAATCAACATACTAATAACATAGCTGGCGTAAGCAATAACGACTAGTTATTTCAACATAATAAACTGCTGACTTATCCAGGCTTAATGGTCGCTAACATGTCAATTTCCCTCTGATACGTGGCTTGTTGCTGTTCAGTTCTTGATTTCTTTTTAGCGAGCTTCAAGTAATGATAACTTCGTTTAATATCACCTAATTCAAAATAGGTTTTACCCAACCCAAAGAATACTTCGTGATTGCTTTTATCTAACTTTAGAGCACGTTGATAATGCTTTAGCGCAATTTGCCATTGTTGTTTCTCTAACGCTTTATCCCCCCTATTAATGTGAAAAAAGGGATTTTCTAAACGCTGACGTGTCACCCGACTCTCGATATTGTTGGCTTTTTCAGCATGCCCCATATACCGATATAAATACGATAAATTACGCCAGGCAGTTAAATTTTCTTTATTTTTTTTAATGGCCCAAAGGTAAGTTTTTTCAGCAAGCTCATACTGACCTATGAGTCGATACAAATAACCTAAGTTTGTCAAAACAGAAGACAGGTTGGGGGATTGCAAAAAAGCAGATCGAAAATAAGCATATGCTTTTACGTAATCTTTTTTTAACAATGCATCGCCACCATTATTATTGTGAAACATGGCAACAACTTGATTGAGCTTAAGCAGTGTTTTAGGAAAATGCTCTCGGGTAGCTTGTGCATCGAAATCGACTTCAAAGCCTTGCGTCAAAAATTGAGTACGCTTGCGTCTGGAACGGGGTAATATCTGCAAATTAATATGTCCATTTAGCAAACTTTGCCCTTCTCTTATTGTCCAGTACTCGGGGATTTCTATATCTTGGAATCGCACACTAAAACCTAGCTCATTGGCTAAAGCATAAGTCATAATTGACATTGAAAGGCAGTTGGCAGCTCTATTGCGAAACGTTTGATTGGCAACAGTATTGGCTTCAGCTCGATACAATAAATTCAAATCTGAACGAGAAAAAATATGTTGAACCAGAGCTTGAATTTGTTCTTTGGGTTTTGATACTCCTCTTATCGCAGATTGAGCAAAGGCTTTAGCTTCATCATTTAATTCGAAAATTTCTATTTCACTTTCTACAGTAACATTTTCAAACCCTTCAAACCCCTCATCATAAAGTAACGTTTTATGACTAACCGATATTTTTGGAACCGCCTGACAACCAATAAATATAATAGTAACGAGTAAGATACTGAAGTGTTTCATAGCTCACCTACAGTTAGTAAAAAGGTTGTCGAACTTTTACCAATATAATGTATTGTTTTTGATTTTCTCGAAATTTAAACCTTTGAGTTGTTCTATAACACTAGCAGACGTAATAGACTTAGGTTAATGATATTAACTAATTGTGAATATAGAAAACGATATGAAAATTGCTATTTTAGGTGCCATGGATGAAGAAATAACCCTTATTCGTGCATCTTTGAAAAGTTGCCAAGAAAAACACTTTAATCACCTTACCGTATATATTGGCAAACTTGGTGAAGTCGATGTTGCTTTGGTCAAATGTGGAATAGGTAAAGTGGCAGCATCTGTTTCAACTAGCGTGGTGATCCATCATTTCGCTCCTGATTTCGTTATAAATACGGGTTCGGCTGGGGGTTTTTCTAGTCACCTGAACATTGGGGATATTGTTATAGCGAATGAGTTACGACACCACGACGCTGACTTAACACACTTTGGCTACGAACTTGGTCAAACCGCAGGTATGCCAGCATATTTTGAATGTGACAAAGTGTTACTTGAGCACGCTTCTAATGCTGCAACTAGCCTAAAAGACATACAAGTTCAGCAAGGGCTTATTTGTACAGGAGATTCATTTGTTGGAAGTGATGAATCTGCGGACGTTATTAGGCAAAACTTTCCAGCTGTCTGTGCAGTAGAAATGGAAGGTGTAGCCATTGCTCAGAGTTGCCACTTATTAAGTACTCCATTTTTGGTTATCCGCTCACTGTCTGATATTGCTGGTAAAACGTCGACTGTTTCTTTTCAAGCATACCTCGACCATGCAGCTAAAAATTCGGCAACGCTAGTGATGCAAACTATTGCAAAATTAGCGTAATGCATAGCATTATCAATACCTTATTAAATGAGCATTTTTTGCCATTTTGGGTATTATTGTTGATTATTGTTGTGGAACGTTACTTACCTTGGCCTGACAAATACCACCCAATCAGTTTTATAAAAGTCTTAGCATCAGGTATGCAAGCTAAAGTACTTTCGCCAGAACGAAATTCTATTCGGCAACAAGAAATATCAGGCACCTTAGCTTGTATCGTTTTACTGCTACCTTTTTGTAGCATATTAGCGGTATTTAAATACTTATCTGAGTATCCTATTTTTTTTGAAGCATTAATGCTTCTTGTTGCTTTACGCTTTCAAAATATTCCCAAACAAACCCGTCGAGTCTGCGCTGCGTTATCAAGACAGCAAAAAATGTTAGCGCGGCATGCACTATCACAAATAGTCAGAAGGGAAACCGAACAAATGTCTCCATTAGGCATGGTCAAAGCCAATATTGAGTCATTATTATTACGATATAGCTACCAGTATTGTTCAGTGGTTTTCTGGTATCTACTAACCGGAGGAGTGGGCGCACTGACTTACCGTTTAATCTACGAATTATCTTTGTGTTGGAATACTAAATTAGCAAAGTTTAGGTATTTTGGCCAACCTGTCCGTCACGTTGTCAATATATTACAGTGGTTACCTAGTAAGCTAGCGAGCCTGAGTGTTGTGATAGCAGTCAACATTAACCAGGGTTCAGCTGCGATATTCCAGCGTATAAGTTATCAATGTAATCACTTATTTGTTTTAAACTTGTGTGGAGCGAGTTTAGGAATCGAACTTGGTGGTCCAGCCTACTACGATCAACAAAAAGTACGCACTAAAAAATGTGGTGGAAACAGACAAATCATACTGGCCGATAACACCAGAGCCTTAGCCGCAACAGCTCGGGCAACATGGGTATGGTTAACCCTTTATTTTTTGGGGTGTGCATTGTCATTTTTAATTACTAAATAACAAAATGTTAACTTGTATTGGCAAATCAACTGCTAATATCCTTTACAGGC
Organism: uncultured Paraglaciecola sp.; assembly: GCA_905479025.1. The sequence continues at coordinate 6,540 of CAJQKX010000458.1, read as the reverse complement.
TGTACCGCACTATTTACTATCAGATCTTACTCACCAAGACGGAGAATATATTATGTTCAATCACGTTACCTTTTGGATATTAAGCTTGCTAAGTTTTTCAGCCTTCTCTTCCAACGTTGGTGACATAAGCCAACAAGAATTACTCGAAGCAAATACAAATAGTGTTGTAATAGTAGACGTTCGCACACCTGAAGAATTCCAACAAGGACATGTACCGAATGCTATCAATGTCCCATTGAGCAACATTATTGACAATCCTGCTATTTTGAGAATTTCAAAGGAAAAGCCAATCGTGCTTTATTGTCGTTCCGGTTACCGAGCGGGAAAAGCAGCCGAGGCTTTACAAAAAAATGGTCACCAAAACCTTCGTCATCTTAAAGGTGATATGCAGGCTTGGTTAAAAGCAGGCTTGCCCGTTGCAAAGTAATCTTCATTAAGTAGGTAGATTCAGCTTATGGATATCACCCTCACCACGCCAGCAATGTTGTTTCCGGCCATATCGCTGTTGCTACTAGCCTATACCAACCGTTTTTTAGCGCTAGCAAGTATTATCAGAAACTTTGACCTAAGTGAGAGTAACGAAAATGATCAAGGACAAATAAAAAGCCTACGCTCACGCATTCAATTGATCAAAAATATGCAAGGTGCTGGCATGGGAAGTTTTTTCTTATGTGTCTTGTCCATGTTAGCTATTTATGCTAACTATCAAACAGTTGGGAGCACAATATTCGCCTCTAGCCTAGTGTTATTATTATATTCGCTTTGGTTGTCAGTAAGAGAAATACATATTTCTGTCGAGGCTCTAGATATGCATTTAAGTCACTTGAATTTACCCGCTAAAAAACGTTCTTGGAATAAACAAAATATCAACCGATAAAACAAAAAGACAACTCACCAAGAATATTTTCAAGAGGTCAATTTCTAAGGAAACTGACCTCTTATTTTACTTAAACGTGATGCGAGCAAATTTGCGTTTACCAATCTGCAAAACCACCTGTAAAGGTTGAGTAAAACGATGTTTAGAGTTATTGACTTTTTCACCATCGATCTTAACTGCACCTTGTTTGACCATCCGCATAGCATCAGAGGTCGAATTAACTAGACCAGCATCTTTTAAAACATTCGCAATCATCAACCCTTCGGAAGGCAACAAATATTCAAATTCTGGCATCTCATCAGGAATAACATTTTTCTGAAAGCGCTGGATAAAGTCTTGATGTGCCGCTTCTGCATCTTGTTCGCTATGAAAGCGCGCAATTAACTCTTTTGCCAAGTTGATTTTACTATCTCTTGGGTTTGCCCCTGCTTCAACAGTTTGTTTAATAACTTCAATTTCATTCTTAGGGATAAAGCTCAATAAATCATAATAACGCCACATTAAATCATCAGATATAGACATCACCTTGCCAAACATATCGTTTGGCGCATCGGTAATCCCAATATAATTCCCCAAAGATTTAGACATTTTTTGTACACCATCTAATCCCTCAAGTAACGGCATCATCAATACTGTTTGTTGTCTTTGACCTTCAGATTTTTGTAATTCCCTACCCATTAAAAGATTAAATCGTTGATCGGTGCCACCCAACTCGACATCTGCTTCTAATGCAACGGAGTCCCAACCTTGCACAAGAGGATAGAGAAATTCATGGATCGCAATAGGTTGACCACCGGCATAACGTTTTTTGAAATCATCCCTTTCCAACATTCGCGCTACAGTCTGATTAGACGCAAGTTTTATCATGCCTGCGGCACCCAATTTTTCCATCCACTGAGAGTTGAAACGAATGGATGTTTTTGCTGGGTCAAGGATCTTGAATACTTGCTCTTTGTAGGTTTCAGCGTTGGCCAACACATCTTCTTTAGTCAATGGTTTTCTGGTAACATTTTTACCGGTTGGATCACCAATCATGCCAGTGAAATCGCCAATTAGAAATATCACTTCATGACCAAGTTGCTGAAAAGTACGTAACTTGTTGATCAGTACAGTATGACCTAAATGTAAGTCAGGTGCGGTAGGATCGAATCCAGCTTTAATTTTTAATGGTTTGCCTTCTTTTAGTTTAGCAATAAGCTCATCTTCTAATAATATTTCCTCTGCTCCACGCTGAATTTCAGCCATCGCACTTTGCCAATCTGACATTTTTATAACCTTCTTAAAAATCTGCAATTTATCTTAATACTTATATTTTACTTGCCAAGACCCAGCAATGAAAGGGCTATGGTATTTTTTACGATAACTAAAAGTGATTACCTACACCCAATAAACGGCGCGAAAACGTAGCGGCAACTGGAATATCTTTTATAATGCATATATTCTGCAGGTCTGTCTCACCAAATGTGTTGTATTTGTGATTAAAAAGACCCTTAAAAATATTCCTAAACCCCACAGATGGTTGATGTCTGCGGTTGCAGGATGTCTATTTATTTTGTTTCTTTTACCTTCAGAGCCAGTCAGCGCATACAAAAGCACAGTCTCTACTTTAGAAGTTGGTAAACGATATGAACTAGAAGTTAACTTTAATAACTTACCTGTAGAAAACCTTTTGGGTCTTGAAACAATAAACGAGGCGAAGTCGGTCGTTGTCAAAAAAGGTGATAATTTGGCTATGATATTCAAACGCAGCGGTTTGTCTCCACAGCAAACCTATCGTGTCAGCAAAGCGGGTAAACTGGCAAAAAAACTACTAAAAATAATGCCTGGTGACGTATTAGAGTTGCAAATCGATCCACAAGGCCAGTTAATCTCATTGAAGTACCCATTTTCAAGCACAGATACTCTGGTTGTTACTAAAAATGAAAATAATACATTTATCAGTGAAATTGATACACTTGAAGTAGATACCCGTCTAAATTATACACATGGCGACGTTACCAACAGCTTTTGGAATGCAGGACTGAAGGCTAATTTAACCAATAACCAAATCATGCAAGTAGCAGGTATTTTTGGCTGGGATATTGATTTTGCTTTAGGCCTTAGAGCCGGAGACAGTTTTTACGTGATGTTTGAAGAACATTACATAAAAGGTGAGTTCATTGAAAATGGCAACATAGTCGCCGCACAATTTATCAATCAGGGTGAAGCGTTCACAGCTATTCGTTATGATGATGGTAATTTCTACACTCCCCAAGGCAATAGTATGCGCAAAAGTTTTTTGCGCGCGCCAGTCAACTTCAGATATATCAGCTCAAGTTTTAAGAAAAACCGCTTTCACCCAGTGCAAAAACGTTGGAAAGCCCATAGAGGCGTCGACTATGCTGCAGACCGTGGCACCCCAGTGATGGCAGCAGGTGATGGTAAAGTGATAAAATCAGCCTACGACAAATATAATGGTCACCATGTATTTATTCAACATGGTGAAAAATATGTGACCAAATATCTACACTTTACAAAACGTAAAGCAAAAAAAGGCCAAACCGTTAAGCAAGGCCAACTGATAGGCACTGTAGGATCTACCGGTTTGGCTTCAGGACCACATTTACATTATGAGTTTTTAGTGAATGGTGTGCATCGCAATCCCCGCACAGTAAATTTACCAAAAGCTGAGCCCATCGCAAATAAAGAGAAAGTTAAATTTACTGATATTGCAGCAATCAGATTGCAGCAATTAAATAATAACAAACGTATTATGTTAGCAATGAATTAAGGGCAGCTATGCCACATCTATATCTAGGATTGATGTCCGGAACCAGTATTGATGGAGTTGATGCTGCCTTAGTAGATTTTTCTGGGTCTCACCCAAGGCTATTAGACTGCCGAACCTTTCCTTTTCCATCTTCTTTATCTGATGAATTACACCAACTGAGCGCACCAAGTGATAATGAAATAGAACGAATGGGTCGCGCGGACAGAGCTGTGGCTGAGACGTTTGCTGAGGCTTCATTGCAATTGCTTAAAGACAACCATGTTCGCCCTGATCAAATCATAGCAATTGGCTCACACGGACAAACAATTCGTCATATTCCCTTAGGTGAACATGGCTTTAGTTTGCAGATTGGTGATCCTAACACACTAGCAACATTAACAGGCATTGACGTAATCGCCGACTTTAGGCGAAAAGACATCGCTTTAGGCGGTCAAGGCGCCCCCTTAGTACCGGCTTTTCATAAAGCAGTGTTTGCCAGTTCAAAAAAATCAAGGGTGGTGATCAATATTGGTGGTATTGCAAATATTACCTATCTACCCAAAAACGATTCTGATGACATTATCGGTTACGATACAGGCCCTGGAAATACTTTGTTAGATGTTTGGTGTAAGCTTCATACGGGACAAAACTATGATGAAAAAGGGCAATGGGCATCTCAGTGTTCTGTAGACTCTGAGCTGTTCCAACTATTAAGCAAACATCCATATTTTTCAGTGCCAGCACCCAAAAGTTGCGGGCGTGAACAATTTAACCTGTCGTGGTTACAGCAAAACCTAAGCAGTATGAGACGCTTTATTGATCCACAAGTTGTGCAGGCAACATTGGTAATGTTGACTACACATACAATTGCCAAGCAAGTTTTACAATTTAAAGATGTTGAGCAGGTGTATATTTGTGGTGGAGGAGCTCGAAATGAGTTTTTAGTTGAAGAACTCGAGTCTCAACTACACGAATGTGAGTTATTCACCACAGATGAACTGGGCGTAGAAGCCGATGCAGTTGAAGCTATGGCCTTTGCTTGGCTTGCCTATGCCCATGTTAATAAAATACAAGGCAGTATCGCCAGTGTGACGGGTGCGAAAAAAGGAGCCATATTAGGCACTTATTGTCCAGGTAGAAAAGAGTGATCGCAAGACGCCAGATAGATAAAACAGATATCGCCATTTTAGCGGCCTAATACAAAGACGCTAGAATGAACAATAAAGATATCGCTGAATTGGTTGGACTGGCACCGTCTTCATGTCTTGAAAGAATTAAGAAATTACAAAGCGAACAGGTCATTAAAGGCGTGCGGTTAAATGTCGACTTTCAAGCCTTAGGAGGCAACATTCAAGTGATGATTTCTATTCGTCTTTCTGATCACAGTCGGCCTACAATCAATACTTTTCAAAGACAATTAGCTTTATTACCTGAAGTGATAAGTCTTTATCATATGGGTCGCGAAAACGACTTTTTACTGCATGCAAGTTTGGGTGATACGGAACATTTACGAGATTTTGTGTTTAATGCCATTACCGCAAGAAAAGAAGTCAACCATGTTGAAACAGCTCTGATTTACAAACAAATAAACGGAACTGTACTACCTAAAGTTTGACGTAAACCTCACTATAATCTCGGCTACTACAGCTCAAAACACTCAGTAAAACACCTATACAATTGGATACCACTAAGCACAGAAGCGGATGGAAAATGTAAAATGGCCACCAAGTTACAGGGAGCTAAGATATCTGTCGTCGCTTTATTTATATCTAAATTTTCGACATTAAGCACCCTGGCTAGTAATCCACTTTTTTTGACTATATCACCAGGCTTAGCGATATATTCCACTATGCCACCTTGTTGGGTAAAAAGTGTTTTGTAGTTATTTAGAGTGACAGCATTGGGTGAAATGTTTTCAGGTAAGAATGAACCACCAGGTAAGCAGCCCTTGGCAATTAAATGAGTCAGAATGCTTTTAACGTCATATACGCCGTCTTGAAAACTAATCACCTCTTGACTACCCATATCTAACCTAAATCTTTACATGTCCTAAAATTTTGAATCAACTCAGAAGAATGTTTCGCCGTTTCTAATACTTTAATCAACACCTCGTTGGTTCAAGAGAAGACGAAAAACCAAACAATAGCGGATCTTGGTAAAAATTAATAAAAACGGATTTACCCGCTGAATTATTCTAAATCTAAATAGCTACTAGTTAATATTTTTGATGTCGCTTTATCAGGCGAATGACTTAAGCATTCATTATCAGCATCACTAAATAATAATTCGTAGGTAAATAACTTCTTTCTTATTTAATATTACTCGGCATGCAACGTATATAAACATGGAACATTTACTTTCCCAGAATATTTATCAAAGAGGTTGTTGATCCATGAGATACCTTTATTTCGTAATAAAAAGGATTTAATTCGAAACCAAAATACATTATATATTTCCAAGATAATTTTTATATTAGCTCGAAATAAATATTTGAGTCACATTTAACACATTCAAATTTGCAAAAAAAAGTATAGTTCCAATCAATTCGGCATCAATTTTTGGATATAATGGAATGAATTTAGTTCGCAGATTTAATTTTTTTTTGCTAAAATCGCGAGCTAAGGTTAAATACGGGGGTAATTATGAGTACAGATTTACGCGCACTGACATTAACTGTCCCGCAGACGGGAAGTATCGAGACTTACGTACAAGCTGTGAGTAGCATTAATATGCTCAGCGCTGAAGATGAGCGTGGGTTAGCTGAACGTTTACAACAAGACGGTGACTTACAAGCTGCCAGAAAGCTGATTATGTCTCACTTGCGTTTTGTAGTTCACATAGCAAAATCGTATTCCGGTTATGGTTTGCCTCAAGCTGATTTGATTCAAGAAGGCAACATTGGCTTGATGAAAGC
>CAJQKX010000457.1 GCA_905479025.1 uncultured Paraglaciecola sp. | reverse complement strand
TGCATGGTCGCAGTAGCGAAGTAACCGTTGCGCTCGTGGAAGGCGGTTGATAGTCTTCAACTGGAAGTAGGGCAATGGCGTTAGTTCTGTTGTTCAGGCTACGGTTTCTAGCTAGTGCCCGTCCAGAATGGACTATGGCCCTGATATAGAAGAAAAAAACGGTCGTTATAACGTAAAAATCCTCTTGTATTTGTTATCTTTCAAGTGCGAACAAAAAAGACAAAACCAAGAGGATCTAACGATGCGAGAGTCTCGCGCCGTCCAGAGCAGTATATTCGATTTCTACTCACAAAACGAGCACGGCCAGATGCTGTGTGCGTTATCCGATTTGCTGGATAAACACGTCGCGATATTGCCAGAGCTTGAACAGGATTTGAGCGGCGCAACAGTCCCATTAACCGGACGTTGTGGCCTGAGCGTGGAAAGCGTTTTTCGGTGTTTGGTGCTCAAAACGATTCTGCAAATCAGTTATAGAAAGCTGGCGTTCTATTTGTCTGACTCTCCCAGCTATCGTTGCTTTGCTAGACTCAGAGCTAGCCAGTTTCCCGGCCGTTCCAGCTTACAATCTGGCATCCGGAAAATCCGCCCTGAGACACTTCAGAAAATTCATCAGCTGCTGTGTTCTCAGTGGCATGAGGATGGGTCTATTGACGACACCAAAGTGCGCATAGACTCCACCGTTGTCGAAGCAGACATCGCACCGCCCAGCGATAGTCAATTGCTTGAAGACTGCGTTAGAGTACTCACTCGTCAGCTTGTTATCTGTAAAAGACAAACAGGCCATAACGTGCGTTTCACCGATCAGCGAAGCAAAGCCAGAAAATTACGCTTTGCCATTTTCTACGCCAAAGAGTCTGAAAAACAAGCGCTTTATCCACAGTTGCTCACGTGTGCGTTTGTTGTTCTAAAGCAGATCGATAGAGCGCTAAGCGCACTTGAGGCCATTGGGTACCATCGTGATTCAGCTCAGTGGAACTGGTGTGAACGTGCACGTCACTTTCGCCAGTTGTTGTGCAAAGTGATTCACCAGACGCAACAACGGGTGTATGAAAATATCTCAGTACCGGCCAATGAAAAAATCTTCAGCGTGTTCGAACCTCATACAGATATCATCGTAAAAGGTGCACGAGATGTGCAGTACGGACACAAGATTAACCTGGCTACCGACGCGCACGGTCTGGTATTGTATTTGTCGGTACTGGACGGCAATCCAGCTGACAAGGTGCTCTACAAACCCGTACTCGAAAGACACGAAAAACTCTTTGGGCAACTGCCCCACACCACGGTTGCAGATGGCGGCTATGCGAGCCTGAGCAACGTGACGGATGCGCGTGCAAAAGGTGTTACCCGTGCCGCCTTTCACAAGCGAGCCGGATTGGGTTACCACCTCATGGGAGTGAAGAAGAAAACGTTGGCTTCACTGCGTGCTTTTCGTGCTGGTATCGAGGGCAACATCTCAGAACTTAAGCGTGCATTTGGCCTATCTAAAGCACGCTGGAAAAACAGAGACGGTTTTGATGCATTTGTCTGGGCCGGTGTTATCAGCTACAACCTGGTCCGGATGGCTCGTCTATCCAGCGCGTAGACGACACACATGAACTGGCTAGTAGATTGTCCAAGATCCGAAAAGCATCTTGGTGGCGGGTAATACCTAAAAATCAGGAAATCCCGTCATAAAGTGTGTAACCGGCTATTTATCCAAGGTGCTGATTGACACTGACGTCAACGCTAAACAGACTTATACTTGCGTCATTGAAAACAACACCGTTTACGGACGGGCACTAATTAGTTTTTCAACACTGAACGATCACACCGATTCCCAAGTATACAGAACCCCGATACGCCATGCACTCAACTTGTAGAAAGGATAACTGCCTAACCACGGATTGCACACAGGTGCCTGTCCGCTTTTTAGGATCTGTTAGGCCTACTCAAGGGCTGTTTATATTATTCAACAGCCCCTAATTATTTCCCCGTGGCCAAAGAATCCAAACTATTACTAACGCGGTAAAAAATGGTGACTTTCTCTTTTACTGATAGCACTCGATATCAAACCTTGACTCTTGCATTCATGGTTTGCTGTTGCGCATCAATTTTCATATTCACAATTCTCAACCCCGGTTATGCTTGGGACATGTTGGGCTATGCAGCGTCAGTTCTCTCTCTCAATGGGATCCAAATACCTGAAATACATGCAATTGTATTTGCAGATCTAAAAACATACGCTACTGCAGAGACCTACCAGGAGCTTACCGCCAGCACCTCATATCGAGTGACGATGAGCACTGACCCCGAGGCCTTTAGCCAACAGATTCCATTTTATAAAATTAGACTGCTCTATCTGTTGCTAATAGATGCATTGACAAATTTAGGCCTCGGAATTTTCGAATCTATGCACATCATATCTGCTGGACTTGGCACTGCAAGCCTGTTGCTTGTCTACCTAGGCCTACGGAACCAGGTTATGTCTCTATTTTGGTTAATTACGCCCTTAGTGTTATTTGGCGTAACAATCGATCTACGCATAATGCAGCAAGGTGGCGTTGATATTTTTGCATTCTTCTGGTTGTCGTTAACAATCGTCTGCTACGTCCGCGGTAGCAAAATGTTATTGCCCACTGTGGCTTTATGTGTCCTTGTTAGAACAGATTTGATTATCTTTGCAGCACTATTACTCGCAGTGCTACTGCTCACAGATAAGTCAAATCGAAAGCAAATTGTAATCTGTGGGATTGTCACCCTGGTAGCATACTTTAGCGTAAATTCATGGGCAGGAAACTACGGTTGGCATGCTCTAATTCATTTCGTATTCGTCACTGATATGTCAGCTACACACCCGGCCGTCTACTCCCACTACAGTTCTTTTAATTTTCACGACTAC
>CAJQKX010000456.1 GCA_905479025.1 uncultured Paraglaciecola sp. | reverse complement strand
CTCAAGCGCTATGTCATGCGTATTATTCATACCGAAAATGACGTTGATGATGTCGTGCAAGAAGCCTTTATGCGCGCCTACAAATCTGAAACCGACGGTGATATTCGTCAGCCTAAATCCTATCTCTTTCGTGTTGCCAAACACGTTGCGCTTAATCAAATCCGACAAAAAGTTAATCGCCCCACCGATTATATCGAAGACGCTGACCCTTCAACTATTTTAACGGACAATTGGTCCCTAGAAGATGAAGTGTTAGCACAAGAGCGATTAGGTATTCATTGTATGGCAGTTGCTGCACTGCCACCCAAGCGTCGCAAGGTGTATTTAATGCGTAAGGTTTACGGAATGGCTCATAAAGATATTGCTGAGAATTTGGGTATTACCATTAGTACGGTTGAGGCGCATTTATCCAAAGCCTTTAAAGAATGTCATGTGCATGTTACTGCGCGTTTAGCCGAGGAGGGCAGTAATAAAATGCTGCGCGCCAAGGAGCGAGGGCTTTAATTATGACGAATATACATGACCTTAAGCGGCAAGACGATGTAATGGATGAAGCCTATGCCTGGGTGCTTCTGTTTAATCGCGACACCGCAGTAACCAGCGAAGAACTTGCTGTTTTTCGCGAGTGGGTGGCTCGCAGTCCTTCGCATAAACAAGCATTAACCGAGGCTGAAAACTTTTGGTGTGAGGCTGAAATTTTAACGGCGTTGTCCGTGCCCCACAATAAACTGCAAGCCAATCGACTAGGCGCGTTTTTTGATTCCCTGTGGTTTGGTTTGTCGCAGATTATTCAAGGCATTAATAAAAGTGGTGCAGTAGCTGCGCTATTAGTTTTAGGCATCGGCATTTCATTATCATCATGGTTGTTGCCGTTAAGTGGTTCGGTAGGCAACGGTGTGTATGCCACAGCAATAGGCGAGCAAAAAGTGATTGTGTTACGTGATAATAGTCGCGTGCAGCTGGACACTTACAGCCAGGTACGGGTTGAGTATCAAGATGCAGTTAGGCGCATTCACCTATTAAGAGGCAAGGCGCATTTTGATGTAGCAAAAAATCCACAGCGCGCATTTGAAGTCTACGCCAGAGACGGTTTAGTAAGGGCCGTTGGTACGGCGTTTTCGGTGTATCTCACAGATACCGATATTCAGGTAACAGTGGATGAAGGGCGGGTAGATTTAGCGCGGTTAATTGTGCCGGCCAGTATTGACCCGCAGTCTATATCGCTTGATACAGAGGCTGTTATTGATAGTGATTATGCTGAGACTCAGACTCAGACTGAGAGCCATGCCGGGGATGGTTTGGCAGCGTCATTGTCAGCGGAAGCGTTTAAGGTTGATCTAGCGAATAGCTTAGAAAATAATTTAGCGAGTCAGCAAGTATTTTTATCTTTAGATAAAGGGCAGAGTGCGAGTTTTAGTTTAGCGCAGCAGTCGTTGAAAGAGTTAAGTGATATCGATATGGCGCGAGAGCTAGCATGGCGTAAAGGCTTGCTGGTGTTTGCGCGAGACCCTTTAAGTCACGTTGTATCAGAAGTGAGCCGCTATACCGATACCACTATCGAAATCGTTGATCCTGATTTGGGCAACCTAGTGATGGGCGGGCGTTTTCGTATTGGCGAGCTTGACGCCTTGTTTGAGGTGCTTGAAATCGGTTTTGGTGTGGAGGTCAGCTACCTTAATGCGCATCATGTACAGCTACATTCTTCGTCTAAGTAGTGGTACAAAGTGCTTGCTATATGGGTTGGTAGCCTAATACGGTACCGAGTATTGGAGTGGGGTAGGCGATTGAAAATAAATTATTTTAAAAAAAATAAAAATAGCAGTAAAGGGTATGGCCTCTTTGTGTGTCTTAGTGTTTGTAAGACCATCGAAGAGGCTTTGTTGTATTTAAAGCTTGCACGTTATCAAAAAAGAAGCGCAATTAAAGGATTGGTTAGTGTGGTGTTGTTGCTAACCGCTTTTATATTGAGTGGCAGTGCTCGGGCACAGGCGCAAGTGATTTACGCTATTCATTTGCCCGCGCAAAGTATTGCTGAATCATTGACTCAGTTATCTGAGCAAACTGATCAAATGTTACTTTTTTCTTATGACGATGCAAAAAATCTTAAAGCCAATTCCGTTATCGGTAGTTACACAATACCGCAAGCATTAGCGATTATGCTTGAAGGAACGGGTTTCTCCGGAGGTCTTACACAAAAAGGTGTGCTGATGATTTCGTTAATGGAATTAGATGGCGCTAACCAAAATGGTAAGGGGGAGATAAGCATGAATACAAAGAAAAAATTATTAGCATCGTTGGTGGGTTTATTTGTGGGGGCGGGTGGTGTGCAGGGGTTGGCTGCAGAAGAGGTTGCTGGTGCCAGTTCGTATGATAGGTTATTGGACGAGGTGATAGTAACCGCCACCAAGCGTGAGCAAAATATACAAGATATACCCATGAGTGTGGCGGCCTTGAGTGGGGAAGATTTGGCGGTGAGTGGGGTGACGGATTTTCAGTCGCTGTCGCTGGCGGTGCCGGGCTTGTATTCTTCGGAGAATGGGGCGAATCAACGACGGATTTCTATTCGGGGTATTGGCAATGTTTTTGGTAGTTCGTCGCTGGTGGGGATATACCTTGATGAAGTTTCGGTCACGGCTAATCCATCTGCTCAACCAGATATTAGGGCTTACGACCTTCAACGGGTCGAGGTGCTAAAGGGCCC
>CAJQKX010000455.1 GCA_905479025.1 uncultured Paraglaciecola sp. | reverse complement strand
TCTCGATATTGACTCGGCGACATGCCGAACTGCTTTCTGAATCCGCGGCTGAAATGCGTCGGCTCTGAATAACCAATTTCTGCAGCGATTTCGCTAATACTGCCCGCGCCATCGCGCAACAATTGTTCACCGCGCTCAATCATGTCTTCAAAGTTCCAGGTGAAGAATTCGGTTACCTGACGAGGATCACCACTGCCTTCAATGCCATCAAAGACGCCATCAATAGTTTCGACTCGCAACAAGTCGGCAATGTCGCCGGGAGTGCCGACACCGCTCCAGCTGTTACGTTGAACAGAAGTAGATTGCCCACGATTAGTGACTTCTACGCTGGCGATACCAAAATCGATGCTATGACCTGCTTCAAATTCATATTTGCCCTCAAACTGGATTTGATCAACGTCCATGCGGTTGTTGAAACTACCAAAACCACTGCCGGAAAGTTGCATATCATTGACGTCAATCTGGTCAATACGACTAATTTGATTATAAGAGTTTCGCTCACCCAGTTGCACCTCCAGTATAGGCATGCCATTTGGGGTAAAATAACCGGTCGTGGTAATTCTATTCAATGCGGCCACTGCCATAGAGCCACTTGAGCCGTGTTTACTGTTTGGTCCCGATTCTCCACTAGAATCATGATAATCCAAAGAAAAGCTTAGGCTTTCAGAAGCTGTCCATGCGAGGTTAAAACCCAAAGACTTATTTTCATTAACGGTTGCAAACAAACCTACACCTTGCAGATTATCTGCCGCACAACCCACTTGTGTATAACTGGTGGGTGACCATATATTGCCTTCCTGCACCCATTCACTTTCACGGGTACTACAACCGGGGTCAAACCAAGCTGAAAGATCTTGATGTTGCGTATCAATCTGGTTTTCAGCATAAGTATAATCCATTGTCGCCGTTAAGGATTCTATTGGCCGCCACTGTAAGGTCAACTGACCATTAAGCCGTTTACGGTTAAAGTCATCAAGGTTGTATTGAATATTGGTAGGGAACGCATAAATACCGTCATTTACTTCAGAGGGAAAGTTAGTAGCAGAAGGGTCACCTACGGCTATTGCACCCCAGCCTGTGTCTATATCGTCATTGTCAATATCTTCCTGAGTGTAAAAATCACTGCTAATAAAATCTTGCGTAGTAGCAGACTGTGAGCCGCCTTCACGCTCTTGGTAACTCATAGACAAAGAGACACCAAAGGTATCATCAGCAAAGGTGTCACTGAGTAAACTGGCAAATTCAGGGGTAAAACTGCTACCGTCACGGGTGCCAGGATCGCGCACACCCTTACCACTAAATACTGCCTTTCTGCCACCTATAGCTAAGGGTTTGGTGGTCTTGACGTTGACCACGGCACCAATTCCGCCAGTAGGAACACTCGCACGACCCGATTTATAAACTTCAACGGCCGAAATGCCCTCGGACGCAATATTACCAAAGTCAAAAGAACGCCCACCACTAGTTGGCATTTGCCGACTGTTAAAAGTGACGATATTAAAATCAGGGCCAAAACCCCGCACGGTGATTTTTGAACCTTCACCTCGGTCACGTTCAATCGCGACACCCGTTATACGTTGTAATGATTCTGCCAGATTGGTATCAGGAAATTTGCCAATATCTTCGGCTGAAATTCCGTCTACTACACCCATGGATTCCCGTTTTAGGTCCATCGAACGCATCAAACTTCCGCGTATGCCTTTTACTTCAATTACCTCAGCAAAATCTTCTTCTTGAACAGGAGATTGGTCTTGGGCATATGTACTAGTCGCCAGTATGGTAGCAATACTGGCTGCCAGTAGTTGTGGCTTAAATGTCTTTTTATACATGATAATTAACCCCTAATAGAGCTGTCATTTTATAAATATTAATGTCTTAGTATTCGCAAGTATCAGGCTCTTTTTCTTATCTAAGGCTGCAATAGCCTGTGCTGTGAAAAAGAGCCTATCAACGGATTAATTCTTAATTAATTTTATCCAATTGATGTTGACTTGACCGCCGATAAAATCTAAACGCATGGTTTGCTCACCCGCGACGAGTGTTACTTCACCAGTCTGAGTGACCCATGTCTGCCAACCACCTGTTGGGGGCATTAGCTGGGTATCAACAAGCACACCGCCTATGGATGTTTCAAAGCCATCGCTGTCATTCTGACCAGCAAGACGGTATTGAATTGTGTAGGCACCATCGCTAGGAATATTAACCGTGTATTTTAAAAAGTCGCCAGGGTCGGTAAATCCAACGTTTTCACCACCGCCTTCATCTGTTGTGGCTTCTAATTGAGTACCACTTTCAGCATCATAATCTTCAGCTTCGATAAATATCTCGGAGACAGGTGCGAACAGTTCAAACCAGTTAAGATTGATTGCGCCACCTACGAAATCAAAACGCACAATATGGGAACCGACTTCCAGCACAAACTCTACAGAAGATTGAGTGACCCATTCTTGCCAGCCACCTGTGTCCACTAGTGTTTGGGTATCAACTAAGACGCCGTCAATGGAAAGCTCAAAGCCGTCACTGCCACCAGAACTAGCCAAGCGATAATCAATGCTATAGCTTCCTGCACTAGGTGCTGAAATGGTATATTCTAGGAAGTCACCTGGGTCGATATAGCCAACATTCTCGCCGCCGTCTTCATCTGCTGTGGCTTCTAACTGAGTACCACTTTCAGAATCATAATCTTCAGCTTCATACCTTACTGCCGTAGCACCTCCGGTCACTTCTTCAGCCTGAACGGCGAGTGGTGCTTGAACACAAGTATCAGAGGAAGTACAACTTAGAAAAATTTCATCTAGTTGAAAGTGTGTAGCACCGTTAAATTCAATCGTCAGCAAAGAACCAACATCAGTTGGATCCAGAGGCAAAAGATCACCTTCCTGGCCTCCTTCAACACAGCAACCAATCCAATCAGGGGCAACGAAAGGGTTTGCCACAAAATCGCTTATTGGGATGGAATACGCAACCCAAGTATCAAGCTCTAACTCGGCAACATTCCAAGTAAATACGCCCATATAAGGCCAGGCAGTTTCCATTCTAATTTGAAGCGTTTCACTCAAGGTGTTGGCACTATCGATATACATAGCAAAATTCAAGACTGCATCATGACCTATCAGTTCAATGCCCGGCGCGGTAATCGACATGTTTGCATCTGCCGTCGGATTTCCTTCAGCATTCAATTCAGGCTGAGTGACATCGATAACTAAACCACGCTCGCCTTCAGTAGCCAAAATTTCAATGCTAGGATTGTTATTATTGCCAATAGCAAGTTCAACAATCTCATCCGTATCGTGCCAAGAAAATGGATAAAGATTGCTAATTTCTTCGCCGTCTAAAGTATAGCTTTCAGCAAAAATTGGCGTGAGAAGGGAGCCTACCGTTTCAATCCTGTCAGACGCGGCCTTGTTAATTTTAGATTTAACATTGGAACCGCATTCGGCAGTAGTAGGTGATACAGCTGCATCACATGACCACACTTTGATGTAGTCAACCATCATAATTGCCGGCAACTCACCGCCATTGGCGTCAAGTTTTAACATTATCTGCATGTCTTGGTTATAAGGACCTGCATTATCCACAACGACGTCATCTCCAGACAAGTTATAGGCCCAGGTATTGAGAGGGTCGACTGTGTGAACATGTGCACCATCAATATACCAACGTATTTGTGCTTCACCCCATTCGATTGCATAGGTATGAAACTCACTTGAAGCGCCATCTACAGTGGAACTATTAGCACTCACTCCACTGGTCAGCCCTAAGCCATAATGTGCTGCGGCGATTAGGCCATCAGAGTCTGCTTGCAACGCGATTAGTGAATTAACGCCATCATACATATCGGCCATAGGCAAAAGACCAAAGGCTGAAGAAAGGTCGGCACCTGAAGGTAATTGAATACTGGCCTCGACCCGGCCGTACTTTATGCTATTAACTGCAAGCAAAGAGGAAGTCATATCTTCTTGAGCAGCAATGAGAAGATTGCCTCCTGCGACACTGACATTTTCACCCGTCCACAAGCTGTCATTTAGGCTGTCTGTGTCAAACTCATCACTCCAACTCAAGCCCCAGCCATATTCTTCTAGTAATTCAAAATCGTTTTCAACTTTAATCGTCAATAACGCTGTATCTGTTTGTCCTGTGGCGGTGTGAGTCACTACATAACTTACACTGTCGGTGCCAAAAAAATCCGCAGAGGGTGTGTAAATAAAACTACCATCCGCATTAAATACCAAGGTGCC
>CAJQKX010000454.1 GCA_905479025.1 uncultured Paraglaciecola sp. | reverse complement strand
GGCTTGACTAACTCTTCATCACTACAAAACCGCCAATCAGTGCCATTTGCGGCTAAAATTTTATCATGTAAATCAACGACGGGTTGATCTTCCACATGGCCAAGTAGATTGCCAAAGCTCGCTCCCATCAATTGCTCTCCCATACACAAACCTGACTCCAGCATAGACTGGGCGATCAAAGATGTTCCACTGCGGTGAAAGCCTGTACATAAAAAGAACTTACTATTATTGGACAAATATTCCCCCTAGAGTTAATAAGATACCGACACAAGTATTACAAAAATTGTTTTAAATGTGCACTGATTGGTATATCAACGGAATTGAACATTTCGACATAATGTTTTGCCAAGTAACGTCTGTTATCATCAAAACCCGATCCATCGAATTGAACAGCTTCAAACAACTCGCTTACAGTAAGTTTATTTTTACCGTACTCTGCAGCGGAGATAGAAGCTAAAGCCATGCTATTCGCAAGTTCTCTGGTACGGGTATCATGCGTAACACAAATTCCAGGGATACCTGTAGATATGGGAAAGACGGTTCCATGAATACGAGTACAAATAGCATGTGAATATGATCTTAATGAATTCAACCATGCTTCCGCAGATGAAAACACCTGACCATTTTTCCTGAAAAAGTCAGACATATCTTCAAGTGACATGCTTGGGTCAATATATTCTCTGAATTTCTCAACATAGGCTAATTCAACTTCGGTCACTTCTTCACTTCGAATAAGTTTCGCCAAAGCCGCCGGTCGTTGAATGATATATTGACCATTTTGTTCCAATACTTGTTTATACAGCCATTGCTCTGACTTAGTTAAATTGGCTTTAATGGAAGCGGAAGCCGTTGTGAAATTCATGACTGGATTAGTCCACTTACTTTCTACATAAAGACCTAAATCTTGCCGTGGGTTCATTAAAATTGATGGACAGCCTAGAACATGCACATTATTGATTCCGTAATGTTCACATACCAACTTAGAGAATTCCCCTCGGACATGTATAGAATCACACCGCTTCGACACTTCATTTAAGAAACGTATAGTGCCTTCTTTCAACACAGGTATTTTACTCTCACTTTCAGACTGAGCTCCAAGTCCAGAAATGATAACAGGTTTATCCACCTCAGCAACCAAGTTTGCCAGTGAGCTTAAATCATTAGCAGGCCCCAAAAAGTTAGCCGCTGCAATAACCAAAACGTCAATTTTTTCACGAACTTTTTTGGGAGCATCTACCCATCTGACACGAGTAAGGTTTACATCTAAAATACGGGTAAATCCAAACCAAAAAGCCAGATTTCCAGTATTATCTCCTGAGTGCTTCATCAAATAGTTAGAATCATTTGCGTAGGCATCATCTACATTTGCCGTAATATTCCCTAAAAAACCTACTCTAACAACCATTTAATTTACCTTTTCTATATATGCCAATTGCATAGCTCAATACTTTACTTTTATAAATAGATTCAAGAAATAGTATTACTAATTCTTGAATCAGAAATTTGTATTAGAATATAATTCTAATTTGCGATTATCACTAATGAGCAGATTATATATTACGCTTAAAAACACGACTTAAATGCTTCAACTACTAGACGCTGACGCCACTATTAGCAAAAACCCAACTCAATTAGGGATATTATATTTTATGGGCTAGGGAAACAGCATGCCATTACGTGACGTATATTTTGCCAACGATAAAACGATGGCGATCCAACTTTCCCGCCTACCTCACTTATTTACTACATTTCTACATTGGGGGATTTTACTCCCCCCCCTCTACTCTCTGTTTCCAATATATTTGCGCCTAAACTACTCAAATACAGGAACCAAATACTTCAATGGAAGTAATTAATTCGAGAAAATCATAGAACCTACTTATGATGTCTATTCGTTTGTCAAAAAACACTATTCATTTATGGCTTAATAATAGGCTTCTTGAACGAATAGTTCTTAATGAACGGTGAGCTTATATTAGGCCAACCTTTTTAGAGAATAATGTTTCCCTTCAACTCACTGTAAATAAAATATTTATTGGTCAGATGAAGAAATAACTTCAATTAACTGTGTGGTTGAAACAGATGGGGTTCTATCAAGGTATACCACTTCGCAAATATCTGAAAATTCATCAAACTTACCTTTCCAATCGTCCCCCATGACCAAAACATCCGCTTTGTATAAATCGATATAGTGCCTTTTTAAATCCAAAGATTCCTCTTCAAAACACAAATTGACATAGCGCAAACCGTTGATGATCTTCATTCGGTCATTTTGATTGTAAATGGGGTAGCGTTGCTTTTTACTGAAATTCAATTCATCGGTTGAAACCCCGACGAATAACCTATCTCCCAGAGCGGCCGCACGTTGCAACAGATTGAGATGACCAACGTGGAATACGTCATAAGTGCCGAAGGTAATAATTGTTTTCATCTATTTTCCAAAATATAAGAAGTCATACAGCTTTCGAGCGTGGCTCCAGTCAAATTTCCACAATGGATCAGGTACTTTCCAACTTTTACCGTAATTCAATTCCATTAACGCTTCTGGATTTGCTGGCATCATGATTGGATACCCATGACTTTTTAGAGTCTTTAGTGGTAAAACATCAGAAGCAGCAACGCCAGGTAAAGGAAGGGGGTTCATCATACATCGGTTGTTTTCAATCCAACCAGTGAATAAATCGAACATTATATTATCACCGGTATGTACCCATAGATGAGCAACATCCGAATCGGTTACTCGATAACCTTTTCCATTTAAAAAAACCTTTATTTCATTTCGTTCTCGGACAATGCCCTCATGAGTAGATTCTTTGCTTATATAGCAAATATCCAAATCATCATCATGTCCTAAAAACTCACCTTGACGGACAAAACCAAGCAAGGTGCCAGATGACACAAAGGCATCAACACCGAATTCATTGACTAATTGTGATAGAAACGTAGAAAGCCGTTGGTACGTAAGGTCTTTTTGTTTGTCTGATTTCAGGTCAAATGTCTGGGTAAGACCGTGTGGACCCAATGCTAAGTTATACTCTTCCAATAGCTTATTACCCGCATTATAAAGTTTTAAAGCAGTATCTTTGTCACTGTTTTTCTCGCTCTGCGAAATAAGCTCATTTATGCTGGTAACGTTCATAGATGCACAATCAACTAGTGCTTTCTGTTGTTGATTCAATGCCAAATAAGCTTCACTCAACTTGTAAGCAAAATTGTCATGCATTATTGACCAGGATTGTAAATCATTTGAACAAGAAACAACCATGGTTAAAGCTCGAATGAAGAATCGATCGTTGCGATTGTAGACTTCAATCTTGGCGATTTTTTTAATTTGTTTTAAATCAATTACAATCCAAGGGTTGAGTTCACGATCTGAGTGATAGTTCACTCCGCCGGTTGGTCTGCCGGAAATTAATCGCTTACCATCAAAACGGGCTTGATTCTCAAAAGATGAGCTAACCATAATATCAGCCCCTTCAAGTAGGTTTTTACCATCAGCACTCTCAATCAGTACCTTATCCAGATTCAATATGGCTATGCCAGATAATTGTAAACGAACAAAACGACTTTGAATATCTGACTCAATCAACAGCGGAGTCTTACTGGTAAGCCCCTTGAACATATGAAAACCATTGTCAGAAAGGAATGGCTGTACAAATTCGGTGTCCAATATCTGTAGAGATGACATTGTACTTATAGCCCTATCTGTTGATCTAATAATTCAATATGTTGGGCAAGAATACCATTACCACTATTTAACTTTCCCACCCACTCGTCAAAGCACTCAGGCTCCATCGCTTGCTGGATTTTTGTTGCAAGAGAAGATGAGCTACGCGCTTCAAATGTTAAACCAGCAATATCTTCAATTTTTTCTTTCAT
>CAJQKX010000453.1 GCA_905479025.1 uncultured Paraglaciecola sp. | reverse complement strand
ACACCATGGTTGATTTCGCTCATGGTAGACCCCCAATACGAAACAAGCTTGGTTACGCCGGCTCGACGCAGCAAGTTGCACAGATCACTGTGTGGCTGTAGATCAAAACAGAGAGCCGCTGTTATTTTATTTTTCTGAATATAGTGTTCAGCGTTCTTGAATTCAGCGCCGGATGAGCTAGATTTATCAAGAGAAATAACATTACTGAAATCAGCTGGTAATGAGGTAGGCATGCCGTTGTCTAAGTTAGAGAAAGCAAAATGTACTTTATTAACATCTCCCGTCAGTTCGCACGCCACTTGGAAAAACATTTTCTCAAGGGGTGTCATTGCATAGCCCGCGTTTGATGGTGTATGAAAAACGACTAATAAACCTGACAAAATAAGCATCCATTAATTATTGAGTAATTCAGTTTGACCTCGAATATTTACTCTACACTAAGGGGCAAATGTTGAGATGTCATTTCTCTGGTCTACCAATCAGAAGAAATGGGCTTATCAGCCCGGGAGAAGCTTGATTATATCGACAGTTTTGTTGTAATGCTAAGAGTAATTGACTGGTTTCTGCATTCAGTTTAGTCAACATTTGAGTTAACATCTCTGTATTCCGATCTCAATCGCGGTTAGGATTAAAGGCCTACACTGATGCTTAATTTGTATTATTCGAGTATCGATTCACCAAGTCATAGATGATGGGGCAGAACAGGTTTACTTGTAGTTGTCTCTGGAAGGTCTTATGAAAGAGGGTATTGGTTACCTGCCGAAGAAGCTTTTAACTAGGGTAGTACTAAGTCGCCCAGCGGCCAATTTTTTTGCGCTATTTCGGAGACATCATGTCCCAATATTCATGATGCACCGAATGCGTGATGATAGCTGTGGTGTGAATGGCCATGACCCTGATTATTTACGCTGGGCCCTTGCCTATTTAAAGGGTAATGGGTACCAATTCATATCTTTGCTTGATTTGGTCGATGCACTTGCGAGTGGAGCGGAGCTGCCATTAAAGTCTATTGTGTTTACTATGGATGATGGCTTTCTTGAGCAAGTTACTGTGGCGGCGCCAATTTTTGAAGAGTTTGGGTGCCCAGTTTCTATATTTTTGTTAGGTAATTTCTCTTCGGGCAAGGCTTGGCCGTGGGACTATCAACTGAAGTACCTTATGAGCGAAACTCGCGCGAGTCATCTTACGCTTATAAATCATGTGATTGCATTAGATGCCGACACATCAAACTCGGTGCGGCGTCTGGCGGTAATGCGTGACGTTAGAGCACGTTTAAAGAGCGTTCATACGACTGATGCTATTAATACCGTTCAGGAACTGGCAGTGCTGGCTGGTGTGACTCTCGGTGACCAGCCGCCAGCATCCCAGCAGCCTATCCATTGGGAATTAGCGAGGCGGTGCGAAAGTGAATATGTGACCTTTGGGCCTCACTCTATGAACCACTCCCTTCTTGCTCATCAATCAGAGCAAAACGCCGAGGCCGAGATTACGGAGTCTTGGGATCGAGTGAAAAATGAGTTAGGCAATGCGTTACCAGTTTTTTGTTATCCAACAGGAAGAAAAAGTATTGATTTTGGTGAGCGAGAAATGGCGCTGGTAAAAAAGCATGGCTTTAAGGCAGCGCTTTCGGCAAATCCAGGCTATGTTGGCGTTGGTAAAGCCCGAAAGCCCAATGAGCTTTTTGCATTACCTAGATTTTCCTTCCCTGATCAAAAAGACGATCTTATTAAAATATCTAGTGGGCTTGAGCTCTTGCGGAGTAGGTTTTTGTGAAGCTCGTTGACGAAATTTTTTCACTCTGCGTGAAACAGCCAATCAAGTCAATGTGGCCAGCTGTTGGAGATAATTGAACCACTAGGGGGCAGGGACTTTTAGCGCTTCAAAAATAAATGAGGCATTTTCATTTGAAACGTGACTATGGTTAGGTAGTGTGAGGAGTCGTGCAACGAAAAACTCTGCATGCCTGTATTTTTTATAGCTCAGCACTCCGGCTGGAATTCCAGAAATGTGGGAGAGGGTTTTTCCATAAAGTGCTGAGACACCAAGGCCGAGTAGAGTTGAGCGCTCAATAATTGTTGTTTGTCGTTTGGTTTGTTTCAGTAGAAATGGATGCCTCAGCAGGCGCTGACTAGACCATGTCTCACACTGGAACGCTAAGTACAATCCGTCGGCTTGATGGTTCGATAATAATTTAACTAACGGTGTTTGGGCGCGCGAATCTATTAGTTTGATATACCAAAGGGGAGAAAGGTTATTTTTTGTTCTGGTTATTTGGAGGCACGAAAGGACGTCGGCCCGATAATCAAGGCGGCATTTAAACTGTCAAACGAAGGGGAAATAGCTGGGTTGTATTGCGTTCTGTGCAGCAATAAAAACGATGAGGCAGGAGTATATTTGGCTGATATAAACGGAAGTGACGCGGCAGAACATGTGACATTTGCTGGGTACAGAAACGATATTCCAGAGTTGATGTGCTCAAGTTACGTTGGTGTAATTGGTTTCGTAGGGTGGGATTCTGTCACTCACTCTAGCATTGAAATGCTCGCATCTGGTTTGCCGCAAGTTAACTCTAATTTGAGTGATTTGGCTGAAGTTACTGTTCATGACGGGACTGGTTTTCTTTTTAAGCCTTGCGACTATAGCGAATTGGCATGGTGCTCATACAACCTAACGAGGGACTCTATTCAGCGGCAATTTTTTGCCGAAAATACACCCAAGCGAGCAGTGTCTTTTTTTGGCCAATCAAATCAAATTTCTTTAATCTCTCCCACCCACAAAGAGTATTAATATGCTGGCTTATTTTAGTGGTTTATCCCGCTTGTTAAATCGCAAGCAAAAAATAAAGATGCTGACACTACAGTTGTTTTTTCTATTATCGGCCTTGGTTCAAGTAGCTGGTATAGCATCGATTGCACCTTTTATTGCTGTTGTTAGTAACCCCTCGTTGGTTGAATCAAATCCTTTATTGATCTTCTTATATGAGGCTCTTGATCGTCAAACAATGGGTGAGTTTCTCGTGGCTTACGCCTTATTGGTGGCGGTCTTTATTTTGGCTGGCAATGTGCTGAGCGCCATGGTTCTTTGGCTGCTATTTCATTTTTCAATAAATGTTGGTAGCGAACTGCAAAATCGTCTTTATAGTAACTATGTTGAAAACCAATATATTTATTTTGCGAATCGAAATTCTTCGACTTTGATTTCCAATTTGACCATGCAAATACCAAGGATGGTTTATATGGTGATACAGCCTATTTTATTGATGATTTCGCAAATATTTGTCGTTTTAATTATAGTTGCGGGCTTAATATATTTAGATCCGCTGTTGGCGGTTAGCTCGGCAGCGGTCATTGCTGGTATTTATTTTGGGATTTATTTCACTGTCCGTAATAAAATTCTGTTTGCCGGCGATATTGTAACGAACGTCACAAAAAAGAAATTGCGGCTTTTAAGTGAGAGTATTAATGGCATAAGGGAGGTTAAATTACTCGACGTTGAGCAATGGTACAAAGAAGAGTTGGATGCCACTACAAAAAGAGGGTTAAATGCTCAGGCGTTTGTAGCACTCGCTGGCGATTTGCCTAAATTTATCGTAGAGACGATAGTTTTTATCGCGATTCTCGGGATGGCAATATATGTAATCTCTACAAAAGATGCTAACGATTCTGCGATTACACTACTAAGTTTTTATGCCATGGCTGGCTATAAATTATTGCCGGCAGTGCAGACCATATACAAGTCTCTGTCATCTATTAAAGGCAATGGTAGTGTCGTGTTTGTGATTGAAAAAGAATTGGAGGAATCCTGTCGATGGGTGGCTGGACGGCAGCAACTCGGCAATACGATCTTAAAAAATAACTCGAACTTCGATATTCGACTATCTAAAGTGAGTTATAAGTATCCGCTTGCAGCTGACCACACATTATTTGACATTGACTTGACAATAAAAGAGCATTCGATGGTTGCGTTTGTCGGCGGGAGCGGGGCAGGAAAAACAACGGTTGCTAATATTATTTTAGGTTTGCTTTATCCTACCGGTGGTGAGATCAAGGTTGGTGGTGCACTAATTGACGAAAGTAATATGAAATCGTGGCAATCAAATGTTGGATATGTTCCACAGGATATCTTCTTGATTGATGATAGCGTAGCAAAAAACATTGCTTTTGGATTGCCGTCGAGTGAGATTGATATGGACCGACTAAAAGGCGCTGCTAAAAAAGCAAATATTTTAGATTTTATTTTAGAGCAACAAGATGGCTTTGATTTTTTTGTGGGAGAGAATGGCGACAGACTTAGCGGCGGTCAGCGGCAGCGTTTAGGCATAGCAAGAGCACTTTATAAAGAACCTCGAGTTCTTGTCCTAGATGAGGCCACGTCAGCCTTGGATAATTTGACCGAGCGTAAGATTTTACAAGAAATTCATCGGTTGAGTCAGTCTATGACGATCATCATGATTGCACATCGGTTAACGACTGTCGAAAATTCTGATGAAATTATAGTTTTGGAGAATGGAACAATATCGGCAAAGGGGGCGTACTCAGAACTTACTGAGACCAGCGATTATTTTCGATCTTTGGTAAGTAAAGAAGCTGACATAAAAGTTGCAACGGTTGAAAATTAAAGACTTCTACAGCGATTTTTAATCGGTTTATAGTAAAGAGCTTTGTTAGAGGCTTTTTTCTCTCGCACGTACTCACGTACGTCTATAAATAGAGCTTTTTAGACGCCGGGAAGTCCTACAATGGAAAAATTAAAGGAGGCAGCGCTAACAGTTTTGTTTTGGTTTTTTAAGAAACGGTCAGAATTATTTAGGTTTATATATATTTCTATTAAGAAAATCTTGGCGTTATCTTTTCCGGAAAAAAAATCAGTGTCTTCTCAAGAGCCTGGATCAAGGGCTACCTTTTTCTTGCACTCTGATTACCAAAAACCCTACCTCATAAATTTTCAAAAAACTCTTGAGGCAATGGGTCATGTGAAATTTTGTTCTATTGATATTGCGGGCGAAAAGCAGCTTGCGAAGCGCGTCCTGTTGACTGCAGAAAACCACGGCGTTGGCTTTCATGCTTACCCGTTTCGTACCGGCCGGTTCCCTGGGACGCTGAGTCATATCCTTGTTTCACATGGCTTAGACGGTGGCAGGTACGATTCCTTAGGGAGTTTTGGATTCGGTTCCGGTAGGGTATTGGGAAGAAAATCGCAGCGCCTGTATGATTTCCTTCTTGTTGCTTCACCGTGGTCTCAAGAGTTAGCTATTCGTGAGGTTGCTGAGTACAGCGGACGAGTTTTAGTGACAGGTGATTGGCGTGCCGACGCGATTATTGATGCGGCGCATGCTCCAGTTGAAAATCGTGCTTCTTTGAAAATAAAAGTTGGTAATACGGTGGTAGGGATCGCTTCTAGCCATGGCCCCCATTCAACATTCCGTAAATTTGGGCACCAGCTGATTGAAACACTAAGCGCTTTTGGTGACGATGTCTCGTTTCTGATTTTTTTCCATGAATATGAGGCGATTTTTCAAAAACCATTGTTTGAATTGGTGCGAGAGCATTGCAAAAATAATATGAATTGTCAGATTGTTCCGTTTAAAAGATTCGAGCAGGCTCTGGTGGTATGTGATTTGTTGATTAGTGATTATGGAGGTACGAGCCTTTACTACTCTTTGCTAGGTCGCCCGTTACTTTTCCTTCCATTTGATGAATCGTTTATGTTGGAGGATTTTCCTACTATGACACTTAAGCAGCACGTAAAAACAGTACCGTCACTTTTAGATGCAATTCCGTATATTGGCGAAGCATGCGAATCCAAAAATAATATCTTGTCGCCTCCAGATTGGTTTATTCAGCGGTTATACCCTGCAAAGAGTGAGTTTTCATTACTTTCTAAGCAAGCACTTGAGAGGGTTTTTTCGGATATAGGCTAAATATGTTATTTGTCTTATGTCTCCATACGTTGGGGTTTCGAATAAGTGGGCAAGGTTAGGAGGCGATTAGCGAAATCCTCTCCGTTGGGGAAGTTCTTATCAGCTTGGAGCTGAGAAGGAACTTTTTCTATCAGAGGTAAAATTTTAAGATAGAGTGGAGATGCGCCAATCTGACCACTTTTGGGAGAATCTAAAAAAACGTTACGGCTGTTATCGGTGTTGAATAAAACGGGTAATCGCAGCAGGTATTGGGTGCTATAGGTGGCGCAATTAT
>CAJQKX010000452.1 GCA_905479025.1 uncultured Paraglaciecola sp. | reverse complement strand
CCTTGAGTTGTTACGTGGTCTTACTAGCACTATGTATGGCTCTAATGCAGTGCATGGAGTGATTAATGTGCTAACCCCTAATCCTTTTGATACCCAGCAATCAAATTTTTCCATGAGTATCGGGCCTCATGATTACTCCCGCGGCATGTTTAGCGTGTCTACAAAAACCGAACAATATGGTTTTTTATTCTACGGTAACGTCACAAAGGATGGCGGGTATTTGCAAGACAGTGGTTTTGATCAGCAAAAATTTAATGTGATACATCAATACCAAGGTGGAAAATGGCAGATTAAGAATGTACTGGTGGTCACTAATCTGAATCAAGAAACTGCTGGTTTTATTAGTGGGTTCGAAGTGTATAAAGACGCGGCATTAAAGAGGCAAAATCCTAACCCTGAAGCATTTCGTGATAGTCAGTCGATGCGCGTTTATAGTCAAATCAGTTATGTTGAAAACGACACCACAAGCTTTAGCATTACACCTTATATCAGGTCGACCGACATGCAATTTTTACAGCATTTTCTTCCATGGCAACCCCTTGATGAAAACAGCCATAACAGTGTTGGTGTGCAAGCACAATTCCAAAAAGATTATGGCGACCTAACTTGGTTAAGCGGCTTTGACGTCGACTTTACTCAAGGGCAATTGAGAGAGATGCAAGCTGATACATTTTCGCCTACTTTACCCGCGGGTATTCATTATGTTTACAAGGTGAATGCAAGTGTATAATCGCCTTTTGCTCAACTTCAATGGGCAGCCACACAGCAATTGATGCTGAGTGCTGGAGTGCGTTATGAACATACCCAATATGATTATGATAATCGTTTAAGTACAGGTAGTGCATGCGAACAAGGTATTGAAAATGCCGGCTTACTCGCCCTGCAGACCAAATAGTCGATTATGATGAATGGTCTTATCAAATAAAGGCAAACTATGCCTTAATTAAAAATAATCGACTCTATGCGCAATTTTCTACAGGGTATCGTGCACCTCAAACCACAGAGTTATTTAGACTCCAAGCCGGCCAAACAATCGCAGAACTTGATGCTGAAAATATCAATTCAATTGAACTAGGTTTAAGAGGACAGGTTGAGTCGTTATTTTATGATGTGACCTTATTCTCTATGCACAAAGATAATTTTATTTTTCAAGACACTAATAGGCAAAATATTAGCAATGGTGAAACGTCACATCGGGGAATAGAGCTGGCGATAAACTATCAGTGGCAGTATTTTTATGTGGCTGCCAACGGCACCTTCGCTAAACATCGTTATGACACAAACTTGACGTTAAGTCGGATCAATATCCAAGACAATGAAATAGATACAGCACCAGAACATATAGGCAGTGTACAACTAGGTTTGCGCTCTGATCTAGGTGAGTTTGTGGAGCTGGAGTGGGTGCATCAAGGTAACTGTTATATTAACCCAGAAAATAGCTCGGAGTATAGTGGTCATAACTTACTTAATCTTCGCACTGGCATAAGATTAAGTGAAAGACTAGATATAGGTATCAGAGTCAGCAACCTGACGGATGAGGATTATGCCGAAAGAGATGATTTTGGGTTTGGCAGCTACCGATACTTCGTAGGTGAGCCTAGGACAGTTTATGCCACGGTTCAATATCAATATTAGGCTTAGTCATTGAATTAGCTATTGGGCGAAGTCGAGAATTATTATAGTCAAACTTTTAGCCACCGATCCTGGCTGTATATGTTTTGCAGTTATAATGTTGCCAGACAAGCCTGCCACCTTTTTAAGCATTTCGCAGAGCAGAACATTGATAAGGTTATTGGTGTGATGACGAATAAAAAAACCATCTATTTAAAGTAATCTAAGAACCGTTGCATTAGATGCTGAATAAAAGTCGTTTGCACTCCAAAATTAGCAATACAGTTTTGCATCCTGATGTTTTCAAGAAAATTTAAAAAGCCCTGTTAAAACAGGGCTTTGTCGTTTTTTATCTACAAAAACTATTTATGTAACCATTAGAACGGAATATCGTCATCAAAGTCAAAATCTGGTTCAGCCATAGGCGCAGGTTGCCCTTGTGCGGGTGCTTGGTTGAAGCTTTGATTGGGTTGTTGGGCCGCACCTTGAGCTGGCGGTTTTTGATATTGTTGCCCTTGCTGAGGTGCCTGTTGATAACCTTGATTGGGTTGCTGTTGAGCACCTGCAGGACGTTGCTGTCCTTGGAAGCCACCTTCAGTTTGACCACCACCTTTACTGCCTAACATTTGCATTACACCATTAAATGGGTCTAATACAATTTCTGTGGTGTATTGATCTTGACCTTCTTTGTTCTGCCATTTTCGGGTTTGAAGTTTACCTTCAATATACACCTGACTACCTTTACGCAAATATTCGCCAGCAATTTCAGCTAACTTGCCAAATATGGATACGCGGTGCCATTCAGTCTTCTCCTGAATTTGGCCACTTTGATCCTTCCAACTTTCTGATGTAGCTAAAGTTAAATTGGCAACAGCTTTGCCATTTGGGGTATATCTTACTTCGGGATCTTTACCTAAATTACCCACTAAGATTACTTTGTTTACGCCTTTGCTCGCCATTTTTCCTCCTAATTACTCTTTTAAATTCAGCACAAGTCGGGCTTGTTGAATATCAAAATGTTGCTCTGCCTTTAGGTACATAACTTGTTCATTTGGAACAACTGTTATATCCATTACGCCTTCTAATTCAAAAAGCTGCTGTAAAGCCAGACTTGTTGTTTGTTTATTTGTTTTAAGTGTATAACGTTTCAGTCGATTCGTCGCCTTTAAACCTCTAATCAACAACAACCAAATGCAACATAAAACACAGGCTAAACCAAATACCCACTGAATGCCCAACAGTTCGCCGATACTGCCGGATAACACGCCACCTATAAAAGCGCCAAAAAACTGGAAACTGGCATACACCCCCATGGCTGAGCCTTTTTTGCCGGCTGGTGCGATATTTGAAACCATCGCGGGGAAATTTGCCTCGAGATAGTTAAAGCAGGTAAAAAACAAACTTACCAATAACATCAAATAAATAATCGAATTTTGCCCAAATATGAGTAGTGCAAAAACTATTGCCAATCCAGCAACACTGAATTGCATGACCGCTTGTTGCCGTTTTGCTGCTAGAGCCATCAGGCCAATAAGACCGACAACAGAACTGACTAAAATTATTGAGTATGCTTGCCAATGTATGACAAGTGGCCAATTTAGCTCGACTAGAAATACCGGTATTTGCACAAAAAGTAGGGTAATCAATATATGTAATAGCAATACGCTGATATTGAGACGTATTAATTGAGGGTGTAAAAATAGGTTTTTTATATCGTTAACAATTGGAAGAGTATCGCCTTTAGGCGCAATGTTTTTTGCATTGGGCACCACAAATATTACCAGAAAAATGCACAATGAAGCCAAGACACCCGTTAGCAGAAAAATACCACTAAGACCAAACTTACTTGCAATAATAGGGCCCAACAGCAAGGCTAAGTAAAAAGAGAAACCAATAGAAATACCTATAATAGCCATCACTTTTGACCGTTGGCTTTCACGGCTTAAATCTCCAGCCAATGCCATGATGGCTCCAGCTATTGCGCCGGCACCTTGAAGAAAGCGACCCACTACAACCCAAACCAGAGTATCAGCAGTGGCTGCCACAATACTGCCAATAGCAAATATCACTAAGCCCCCTGCAATAACTGGCTTTCGGCCAATTTTATCTGATAGAACCCCCATGGGTATTTGCAGTAATGCTTGAGTCAAACCGTAACCGCCTATTGCTAGCCCAACAAGAAAGGCTGAATAATCTGGATAGTTATTGGCGCTAATGGCTATGACTGGCATCACCATAAACAAGCCAAGCATGCGAAGCACATACACAAAGGCAAGAGAAAAGGTGCTGCGAAGTTCAGTAGAATTCAAGGTTTAATCTAATAATGAATAATGAAAATATAAAACAAAAATAAAGACTTATTCTAGCATAGATTATTTTTTGACAAACAATTTAAACAATATTTTTGATTGATTACGTTGTACTTACAAAAAGATAATCTGTGTGACCATAGAGCTAGTTTAAAGAGTGTGTAATACTTCTTCTTTTGGATCCGATAAAAGTCAAAAATGGATAGAATTGAAGTACGCGGTGCTCGCACCCACAATCTCAAAAACATCGATCTGGATATACCCAGAGACAAACTAACCGTGATTACAGGGTTGTCTGGATCGGGTAAGTCTTCTTTGGCTTTTGATACGCTCTACGCAGAAGGTCAAAGGCGATACGTCGAGTCCTTGTCAGCATATGCCAGACAATTTTTATCGATGATGGAAAAACCTGATGTGGATCATATCGAGGGTTTATCACCAGCTATTTCCATTGAGCAAAAATCTACTTCGCATAATCCTCGTTCTACTGTGGGAACCATTACAGAAATTTATGACTACTTACGTTTGTTGTATGCACGGGTAGGAGAACCTCGTTGTCCTGAGCATCATGTGCCATTAGATGCACAAACAGTCAGTCAGATGGTCGACCGTGTGTTGGACATGCCCGCTGATTTAAAGTTGATGTTACTGGCTCCTGTGGTTCAAGCCCGTAAAGGTGAGCACCTTAAAACCCTTGAAAACCTCGCTGCTCAAGGGTTTATTCGCGCAAGAATAGACGGTGAAGTGTGTGATTTGTCGGATCCTCCCGAACTCGACTTACACAAAAAACATACCATTGAAGTGGTCGTTGGCCGTTTTAAAGTG
>CAJQKX010000451.1 GCA_905479025.1 uncultured Paraglaciecola sp. | reverse complement strand
TTTGGCTCTCTTGCAAAAGGAAAGTTTCTTTACTTTCAAGTTATTTTTGCAGCCTCAGTATCAAATTTCCTTGGACTTTCTACGTCTCTTTTTATCATGGTTGTGTATGATAGAGTTGTTCCGAATGAGGCGATCGAATCCCTCATAGCACTGACGGTCGGGGTAGCGATAGCATTAGGATTTGATCTAATTATAAAAATGCTTCGAGCATATTTTATTGATCAAGCAGGCCGTCGCGCAGACGATAGAATGTCACGACTTCTTTTTGATAAAATTGCCCGCCTCGATACGACCGGCGAAAAACGTCAATCCGGCGCTCTTGCAGGTGTGGTCAGAGAGTTTGACACCCTTAGGGAATTCTTTACGTCAGCAACTTTAGTTGCGATAGTTGACCTGCCTTTTGTGTTTTTCTTCATTTGGATTATAAGCCTGATAGCTGGGCCACTGGCGATAATTCCAATAATTGCGGTCCCAATAGTCATTTTTACCAGCCTGATAATACAACCTTTTCTTGCAAAAATCGCTGCTGATTCACTTGAGCAGTCTTTTAACAAACAGTCCGTGCTAGTAGAAACATTGCAAGGGTTGGAAACTATTAAGGCCTCTGGTGCAGACAAACTCATGCGCAAAAGGTATCAGGATGCCGCAAGTGCCCAGGCAGATCACAGCGTAAAATCCCGGTTTCTATCTCAATTTGCTGTGAACACTGCCGCATCCGTCCAGCAGTTTGCCCAGGTAGCGACAATTTTTTATGGCGTATTTTTAATCCGGGATAATGAAATAACGATGGGTGCTATGATAGCAGCTGTGATCCTTGGGGGCCGAACACTTGCACCATTGACACAGATGGCTCAAGCCATGTCCAGGGCTAACTCCGCCCGGCAAGCTTACAAGTCAATAAATTCACTTTTTAAAAATGACAGCCCTACCCAAATTCAAACTGGCAACTTAAGCCGAGGAAAAATTGAAGGGACATTAGAGTTTCAACAGGTAAGGTTCTCTTTCCCTGGATCTAACACTACAACAATTTCAGATCTCTCTCTGAAAATTCCGGCTGGGCAAAAAGTTGCCATCGTAGGAAAAATGGGTTCTGGGAAATCTACTTTCACTCGTCTGGCGTCGGGACTTGTCCAGCCGACATCAGGATCTGTTTTGATTGATGGCATCGACCTCAGACAACTGAATGAATCCGATTTCCGCCGCAATCTTGGTGTCATGCTACAAGAGAATTGGCTTTTCTCAGGCACAGTGAGAGAAAACCTCCAACTAGGATTTCACCAATACTCTGATGACCATATTCTTAGCGTGGCTAAGATAGCAGGCCTTGATGATTTCATTAGCAAGATGCCAAACGGCTATGACATGATGTTGAAAGAAAGAGGTGAAGGGCTTTCCGGTGGACAACGGCAGACAATCACCCTTGCGAGGGCTCTTATCCACAACCCATCCGTGCTCGTACTCGACGAGCCCACCAGCGCCATGGACACCGGCACCGAAAAAGCAGTGGTAGAAAGACTTTCAAAATGGTCAGAAAATAAAACAGTTTTAATCGTAACTCACCGCAAAGCAATTCTACAGATGGTAGACCGGGTGTTGGTCTTGGATGACGGCAAAATAGTTACAGATACCACTCCAGACAAAATATAGGCTGAGAATTATCAGAATGGCTAAAAGTGAATTCAAAAAACTTGAGAAACAAGTAGCAGGCCAGCAGAGCTCAGGCCCCTCCTTTATTTTGTTCGTGGTAGCATTATTAGTTGCCTTGCTAACATATTGGTCCACAATCGCTGAATTGGATATCGTAACCCGTGGAGAGGGTAAGTTGATCGCTGCGGCGGATAATCAAGTGGTGCAGGCCTCAGAGGGTGGCGTAATCATAAATCGTTTTGTTGAAGAAAATGAAAGTGTATCTGAAAAGCAGATTTTGTTCGAAATAGATCCAGTAGATGTATCCGCCGAATACGAAAAAACAAAACAGCGCTTAAGTACATTTAGAATAAAAAAAAACCGCTTGGACCTAGAGGTTTCTGGCGGGATCTTTGAAGATCAAGCTGGCCTAAAAAGTGCGGATGCAAGTGTGATCGCGGCGGAGAAAAATCTTTTTCTGTCTCGCCGAAAAGAGCTGGCCAACACAATCTCTATTTATGAAAATAAAAATTTACAGGTTCAAAAACAACTCTTGTCGATAGACGCATCACTCAAAATGGAGCTAGATCTGCAGGAATTCATAGATCGCGAAATCGAGGTATTGAGACCGCTTGTGGAGCAAAATATTGCTCCAGAAACCAGACTTCTTGAATTATTAAGAGAGAAAAAAAGAAACCTGGGAAGTCAAGAAAATAACCGGATTGCAATTGAGGAAGCCGAGATTGCTCTGGATGAATTAGCTCAGCAAATTGTGAGTGCAAAAGAAAACTATAAACTGCAAGCTCTAGACGAGCTTTCTAATGTTACCGCAGAGATCGTAGAACTTGCCATTGTACTTCCAAGATTGTCTCAAAGGGTCTCGCGGACAACAATTCTTGCACCTATGGATGGCATAATTAGTAAAATAAAGTATAAAACCATCGGTGGGTATGTTAGGCAAGGCGATGTGTTACTGGAGATGGTTCCTGGAAATGAGGGTATAATTTTAGAGGGTCGAATTAAACCTGAGGATATTTCAAGAATAAAATTGGATGACGCAGTGAAAGTCCGTCTGAGTGCCTACGATTCAGCGAAATATGGCAGTATTAGTGGAAGTGTAGCGGCCATCAGTCCCGATACTGTAACGAGCGAAGATGGAACCGGGATAACGTACTATGCCATAGAAGTAAAAATCACCAGCGACATGGTATTAGATAATGGAACAGTCGTTCAACTCAAACCAGGGATGACAGCAACCATCGATGTTCTTTCAGGAAAAAGAACAGTTTTTGAATACCTCTGGGCGCCGATGACACGTGTTCAAGAACTAGCGCTCCGAGATTAAAACCCTTATTTCTTGGTGGTACAACTGGTTCTGAGGTTGAGTTTCCACTTAGATCATAAGAATGCAGCCAGCGACCGCAGTCTCGTCGCAACATCAAAAATGGGGTTTTAAATGAGAACGTTTCTGACCACAGCATGTTTAGTCATAGCATTTTCGATTTTTCCAGTATCGAAAGCTTTCGCTGATGTCACCACGCAAAATGTATGGAATACGCTACGCTCTTTCATCACTTCCGCTGGATTTGAATTAACGGCCACCGAAACACAAAATGTAGGCGTATTACAGATCAACAATCTCTTCTTTACTAAATCACTGCCTAATAGACATTTTGACCAAAGTTTACAATTTAGCCTGTCATTTTCATCACTCAAATTTACGCAAAATGGCAATGGCACTGTTAATATTCTATGGCCGAAAAAGGTAAAAATCCATATCCTCGGTAAATCAGCCACTGAAAAAGAGTTGGATCTGGAGTTTGATTACAGTCAAAAAAAACCCAAATTCACAGTCTCCGGTACGTCTAAGAAACTATTTTATAATTATACAGCCGAAGTGGGGCATTTGAAACTTGAGAGATTAAAAATAAATGGTATCGATTTTTCGCACTTTGGCCTCTTTGCGCATGCGGATTTAAACAAATTAAAGCTCAGCTCAGAGGCTATAAAAAGTGCCTCTTACAGCTTCATACAAACACTCGCCTTTGAGAAGATATCATACTTCGCAGGCATGAAGATGACAGACAGCTTAATGAAATTGAACGGTGAAATTTTAAATTTTCACATGCCAAATCAGATGGAGCTGCCTCTACTTAGTAATGGGGATAACGCTGCCGACCTTTTGACCACTGGTTCCAGCTTTGATACCAATTAGAAATATGGGGCAAAGAGGTTCAATTTCTCTTCGAAAGCGATTGGAAAAAATAGCAGATATATGCGCCAAGCGTCTGGCGGGATAGGCAACTTAAAACTATATCGCAAATCTTTAAATCTCTTTCTTGAAAGTACAAA
>CAJQKX010000450.1 GCA_905479025.1 uncultured Paraglaciecola sp. | reverse complement strand
AGAAGATGTTGCTAGGTACATGAAATATTATAATGTTGAGCGACTACATTCAGCTAATTTGGATCAATCGCCAATTGAATTTGAAAACTCCTTTAGAAAAGTGTCCGGTTGGACTTGACCAGAACAGTCCACCTATAAAACCTTAGGTGGGCTCTTTTTTATTGAAATGAGATAGTACATATGTTCATCTGAAAAGTAGAATAATGATGCTATATTTCAATAATATATATTTTTATTGGGCCACTGAAAATACTAATTAAATGTTAGATATAAATAACCGATGAACTTCAACATCTTGGCTATTAGGGTGTGACCTGTTCGTTTTTTATATCAGTGTCTTACCCCATTTAATGATAGTGAATTTACCTACCCTCATGGTGTTAACCGCTTCTTCTTAGTGGACACTTTGATCAGCTACTAATTGAGACGTTCTAGTGAATGTCTTACGTGTTTTCTTTTTTATATTGGCATCTAATACTGCAATGAAATCTAGCATAACATCTCTTAATAGGTGGCCAAATTAACTATGTCAATACGTTGGAAGCGACAGGGTTGAATCAAAATGGATTCCATTGGTTAGAGAAATAGCCTATGTTTGCTTTATCATGTCGATTGCAATAACTATAGTATGCAAGGCATGTGACAACCATGAGAGCGCATGTCACAAAATAAACCTCTGTTTAGGGATTCCATTTTTTCGAAGTTCTACAGTAATGGAAGTTCCCAAGTTGTCTGGTTTGGCTAAATACTTAGGAATTGTAACCGTGTTTGTACGTCATATTGTTGCAGGCCGTATTAATTTCATACCATTTTTTTTTCATTCATCAGTTCGTAACTCAGAAATTTTATTAGTTCACTAAATTCTCCTGACAATTTAGCCAATGCATCTTCTATGCTAAATAAACCAACAAGTGCGCCTTTTACGTTCACAACAGGAACACTTTTTACACCATAATAACGCAGGTACTTAAGTGCCTTTTTTACATTATGCGTTTCATTCACGCAAAACAATTCACAGGTCAAAATATCTTCAGCCAGTAATACAGAGGGGGATATGTTTTCCGCGAGTACTTCGAGCACCAAATCATGATCGGTAATTAAACCTTGAGGCATAAGTTCTCCATTCGTATTATCAACAACCACGACTAACCCAACCTGTTGCTCCCTCATCACTCTAGCGACGTCAAGCACTGAATCTTGCTTTAAAACATATACAACATTTTTTGAACATATTTCTCCAACATTCACTGGGGTCTCCCATTAATAAAACATAATTAATAGTAGAAGGTTTTGGAGGGGGCATTATTGATTTGAGTCAAATAAAATAATAGGTTTGGGTGAGTCTAAGTCCAAAGACTGTTTTGCTCTATCAGTACTTTTGGTACAACAATCCTTGCCGTATTAAGTATTTTTCACCTTCTACTGCCCATAAAATAATAGAAGAAACAGCGATACATAAAAATAACTCAGATAGAGGTAATGGTTGAGTATGCAAAACTTGATTAAAAGCAGGTGTATAAATAACCATTAGTTGTAACAAAACGGTGACCCCAATGGCGATTAACATTGGCTTATTACTGAATACACCGAGTGTGAAAATAGATTCTTTATCACTGCGCACAACCAATGAATGAAACAATTGAGAAAACACCAAAACAGTGAAAACAGATGTTTGCCAATAATTAACTTCACGCTCAATTGTCCAAGCTAACATTGCAATAGATAAGCCCCCTACTGCTAACCCTACCCATAAAATATGCTGCCACATACCGTGAGCAAATAAACTTTCATTATAAGGTCGTGGAGGACGTTTCATAACATCCCGTTCAGCTGGCTCGGCACTAAAGGCTAACCCTGGTAAACCATCAGTTACAAGATTTATCCATAAAATATGAATAGGTAATAGAGGTATTGGAAGGCCAAACAATGGAGCAAGAAAAAGTGTCCAAATTTCACCAGAATTCGAACTCATGGTGTCCTTGATAAATTTTCTAATATTATCGAATATTTTACGCCCCGCTTTTACTGAACGGACAATAGTTGAAAAATCATCATCTAATAACACCATGTCTGCAGCACCACGAGCCACATCAGTCCCTGTTTGTCCCATGGCAATACCGATATTAGCGCGCTGCAACGCTGGTGCATCATTTACACCATCACCTGTCATGGCCACAAATTGATTGTTTTCCTGCAATGCTTTCACTATTTTTAATTTTTGAATGGGCGACACTCTAGAAAATAGCTGTATAGAAGTAACGTTATTGATCAATTCTTGATGGGTTATGAGCTCTAGCTCTTTACCATCTAGCATCTTGGGTTCGCCTTTAGCGATATGTAAATGTTTGGCGATTGCCAATGCTGTTCCTCGATGATCTCCAGTAATAATGACCGGGGTGATACCAGCAGAAATACAATCAGCCATTGCTTGAGGCACTTCGGTTCTAAGTGGGTCGGTTAGCGCAACTAATCCTAAAAAAATCAGGTCTCGCTCAATCGTGTCTGCGTCTATCTGTTCAGGCATTGATTCAAAGTGACGTTTGGCCAACGCCAATACACGATAACCGTCATTAGCTAACTGCTCAGCATTAGCTAAAATCTGTGTTTTGTTAAGGTCTATTTGCTCACTTCCTTGTTGCGTTTTTATACAACTAGCTAGCACTTTTTCTGTTGCACCTTTCACATAAGCTACTATATTAGGAGAATTACTATGCAGTGTTGTCATGACTTTTCGCTGACTGTCAAAGGTAATAGCCGCTTTACGGGGCATATGTTGTATGATTTTGTCCTTGTCAAACCCACTGCTTTTTGAAAATTCAAATAAGGCCATCTCTGTAGGTTCACCAAAAGGAATGCCGTCTTTTTGCATTACATCATTGCTTATCGCAAGGGCTTCCCCGAAGGCTTGCCCAAGCCCAACATAATCTTTGGCTAACTGGCTAGATTGATGTTGCCCTTCACATACCCGCTCAACGGTCATTTTATTCTGAGTTAATGTGCCAGTCTTGTCGGTGCAGATAAAAGTAACTGAGCCCAAAGTTTCGACTGCGGGTAGATTGCGCACTAAAGCTTGTTGCTTAAGTAAGTTACGCGCACCAAGTGCAAGGGAAATAGTGATAACCGCAGGTAACGCTTCAGGTATCGCGGCAACAGCTAAACTGACTGAGGTCAGAAACATTAACATTAATGGTTGCCCTTGTATGAGTCCCACCACCAACAATGTTGCACAGATACATAAAATAGCAGTCGCAAGGTAACGACCAAACTTCACCAACCTTATCTGCAGAGGTGTTTTTGTATCTTCCTCTTGCTGTAATAGGTTGGCAATTTGACCAATTTCTGTGTTTAGGCCAGTTGCAAAAACCACTCCTGAGGCTCGTCCATGAGTAATCAAACTTCCCTTAAAAACGCTGTTTGTCTGGTCACCAGTAAAAAGATTGTTGTCCTTTAGTTTTGTCTGCTGTTTGGTTATGGACTGTGATTCACCGGTGATTGACGATTCATTAACCTGTAATTCTTCCACCATTATCAAACGCATATCCGCAGGGGTAATATTACCTGTCTCTAACAATACAATGTCACCCACAACCAGTTTATCTTCTGGCAAGGTAACCGTTTGACCGTCA
>CAJQKX010000449.1 GCA_905479025.1 uncultured Paraglaciecola sp. | reverse complement strand
TGTATCTTGGGGCGCAACATGCTCTGGGGAAGTAACTAACGCTTATATAGGAAAATTCGGGAGCTTAGTTGTAAAGGGTACTTGGCGGAATGATTATACAAAGCTATGCAATGTTAATGACGACCCTGTCGTATGCTCGCTATGGTCGGGATATATCGCTAAATCGATGGATGAAAATACCAGTTTAATTCTTAGATACGACAACTCTGCATTTACATGCAGCACCATCCCCACTTATTCTAATGCGCCAATGCCTAATTATGTGATGTTGAAGGCGGAGTGATTACTTGATCATACTACCCAGAATTAGATAAGCGCTCTGAACTACAAATCAATTGATCCTCAAATATAACGGATTTATCAGATACAAAATCTTTAAACTCACTTTGAAATAGCTGCTCACTAAAACGAAGTGCATTTTCACGACAATTAATAGACGTCATAAGCTCTGCATTTTCTTCAAATTCATCTACTGCCCGAGCTAATGCATCAACAGATTGTTCTGGAAAGAAAACGCCGGTTGGACTTGTCGAATCCAGGCCAACAACGGTCTCTAGAGCCCCGCCCTTCCCTAATGCGATAACAGGCGTGCCGCAGCTTTGAGCTTCTAAAGGCGCAATACCAAAATCTTCTTCAGCTGCAAATACGAATGCTCTAGCAGAAGCGAGATGCTGATGCAGCTCGTCGAAAGGAGCCCTTCCCAAAAATTCAACATTCCTCCCAGCAAGCGCCTTAATTTTTGAATAATCTGGACCATCACCAATCACAATTAATTTTTTATTTGGAAACTTCCTAGTAAAGGTTTCAACTATTAAGTCTATTTTTTTGTATGGAACCATCCGCGAGCAAGTGACATAAAACTCTTCTTTATTCTCGTTGATCGGACTTAGCCTTTCAGTATCGACTGATGGATAGACAACGTATGAATCTCGTCTATAAATCTTTTTAATTCGCCTTGAGATAAATTTTGAATTAGCAATAAAATAATCGACACCATTAGATGTACGGCCATCCCAAATTCTAATCTTATGTAATAACCATCTTGCGAAAAAAGATTTGAGTCCCCTCGCCATGTTTGATTCAACTAAATATTGATGCTGTAAATCCCATGCATAACGAATGGGAGAATGGCAGTAACAAATATGTAGCTGATCTGGCCCCGTTAGCACGCCCTTTGCTACCGCGTGACTAGACGATATAACCAAATCGTATTGTGATAAGTCAAACTGCTCAATCGCTAATGGCATGAGCATCAGGTAGTTGCGGTATTTAGCTTTAGAAAAAGGTAACTTTTGTATAAATGAAGTCGTAACACTTTTATTGTTAATAAACCCACGCTCAGTATCCGACAAATGATCGACTAATGAATAAATATCAGCATCTGGATAACAGTTTAATATCTGCTCTAATACCTTTTCGGCACCAGCATAAGTGACAAGCCAGTCATGAATGATGGCAACTTTCTTTTCTTTACTCATTACTTTTTAACCAATTTTAAAATAGGAATAGAAACTAATGCTGCAACTAAATAATAAACAACCACACCTGAGAAGATATTAATAATTGGAGATACTATTAACTGTAAAGCAACTATTGGATAGATAAGTAATCCAAAATAAGAACCCTTTTTTGCACTTGAATAGCAAGTCGCCGATAAAAGACCGACGATAAAAGCCGCCATAAATGAAAATACTCCAAAGTCCAAGATAAATGGACCCCAGAAAGTCGTGTAAACACCCGATTTATGGGCAACTTCAGCTAACGCAGAAAAGGTTGGAACGTCAAGACCCATCGCTGTAAATATTTTAATTAGAGGGTAAAATTCATAAGCGCCCCAGTAATGAATCTCAAGACCTACATGATCAAATAAACGAAACCACTCAATAACTCCGTGTATCAAATAATGGGCAAAGTTAACTATCGAAAAGACTAGAACACTATTGATTTCGAAGTCTATCTCCATCGCTCTACTCTCTAAAGAAACTCCTATGAAATCTACGGTGACTCTAAAAAATGTTAAATATGAAAAATAGCCAACAATGACAACACTGATCAAAAAAACTAGCCAATAAGGAAGATGTGTCTTATTACTTTGAAGAGAACCAGCTATAACGCGTGAAATGAAAACCATTCCAATGACAATGACTGCAGAAGTCATGGATGACAGCAGTAGCGAATCAACAATCCAATAAAGACCACAGAACCATAACAGCAATATCTGAATTGGTTTTTTAAAAATCTGGAAAGTTATCTGAATGATCAATGCCACCAAACCAAATGGGTATAATATTGCTGAAATAACTCCAAGCATTCCAGAATTAAATTCGTTATACATTCGAGATAATTTATAGTCAAAAAAAGATGAGAACGTAAAAATTTGGTTCACCAATATGTGTTCATACAGTTTTAGCGCTACGCCAATAACACCAAAGAAAAATAAACAAATTACAGCCTTTCTACTGACATATCTCATTCGAGATAATCCTGGCTCCTTACCTACCTTCGGATTTTTTATCTTGATAGGGAGTATGTCTCTGAAATAAAAACCTACAATAAAAGAAAGTAGCAAACCTAATAGGACTGCGATAGCGACACCGGAATACTCTACGTCCTTATAAGAAAAAGGGGCTATAAGATACGAAAATAGCCACACCAACCAAGAAGCAAGGAGTAACTTAACCGGACTAAAACTATCAATCGTAAAATTCAATCTAGCTCTCTTAACGACTTGTAAACAATAAGTGAATTAAAAACAACCATCATTAACCAATGGTCCTGTTCTCGCCAGTTTTTATGTTTATATGAGCATATTGTTTGTATCTCATATAGATAAAGCATTCTTGAAGATTCATTTTTGGAGACCCAATCGTCATTCATAAACCCCTCTAAATCTTTGACAAGCCCACCATTGAAAAACATATGGGACGTTAGACAAACGGCTTTATCTCTATATATTAGCGAATCATCAAGCTCACCTTGATAAGCAGATCTAAGTAGATATTTATTAACAGAAACTTTTTTAGCGCCATGCCCAGACCGACCAGATGTCAGTCGATTGACAAGTTCATAGGGTAGCTGTGCAGAAAAATCAGCCAAGCTACCATCATAAAAAGGAGCTGCAAGTTTTAATCCATATTCAGAGGTACAGCTTTGCATATAATTAATATCATATAAATATTGCCGTCTCCATAAAGCTGCAACCAGACCATTAAATAGGGATCTCATACTCGAGTCATCTAGGCCCTTTAGGTCAGATGAAATCCTCCCAAGTAGCTCGCTCTGTTTTCGATTGTCTTGAAAAGGAAATTTACTTATTTTGAAGTAACGATTAGCTAGATAATGTTTAACATTATTAACTTGACTCAAAAAAGACAAATTCCTATAAATTTTCGAGTCATACCTACCACCCGAAAAAATATATCCCTCTAATATTTTCGTTGAAAATCGGGATATTAACGAACCTATTAGTGGCTTAGATAAAAATGAAATGAAATTTTCATCAATTCCTTT
Organism: uncultured Paraglaciecola sp.; assembly: GCA_905479025.1. Next base: position 1,603 of record CAJQKX010000449.1, on the reverse strand, counting down.
AAAGGTGGGGGTATGTAATCGAGTATCCTGCCCTGTATAAACGGTAGTGTCAGGAGATAAAGAGGCCTCGCCTAAAAGTGTAGATATTGATATCGAACCAATATAAGGAGCGTTACTCTTCAATAGCAAGTCTAAACTAATTTTTTTATTTGGATCGACTTCTATTGCTGTAAAATCGATATCCAAGTTCGCGGCAGTATTTCGGGCATCTAACAATTCATTCTGCGACGCTCCCTTAACATGAAAATGAAGCCCCTGAAGACTCTTCCCAAGCCCCAAATCTCTCGATAGCGTTACAGCCATAACCTGAGAGTCAATCCCGCCAGAAAGAAATAGAGCGTTTCTTGTTCCCATTCTCTGCTTGTGGGCTCGGCCAATTTCTTGACGTAACTGTAAAGCTATATTTTTTTCGCTATCATCAAGCATCTCTACCATTGGTAAAAAAAATTTATCATTACGAAGAATAGATACTTTACCCTCCTCTATGTAAAACTTAACCTCCTCCAAATTAAGTAGCTGATAAATACCAAAAAATAGTGTTTTGTCTTTTGGAAGAAATTGTGAATAAATATATTCATACGCTGTATCAATATCTACTGGCTGTTTAATTCGCTGCTGTAACTCATTCACAGAATCTGAAATATACAATTCACTTTCTGCAGATAAAAAATAAAATAAAGGTATTTCCGCAGAACATGATCTTGAAATTGTTATATTAGACTTGCAAGCTTTAATCAACGTCTTTCTTTCAATCAAATGATTACTATCTAGACGACTATAAAAAAAACTATGATCTTTTTCATCCTTAGAAGGCCACATCCCCTGGACAAACTTCAAGCTAAAATGGGAATCTTGATTTATGAACGCTTTTATTAACATGTTAAATAATAAATCCTATTCGATTACTTATCACTAATAATTTCCTGCCAGATTTTTCGAGATTATTTTCTAAATAAGCAGACCATAAAAAATTCATTGTTGACCGATCAAGAAAAGAAAGAAAATTAAAAAATTTAATAATGGCAAAAGAAATAATTTTGCACCTTTTTTTAAGTTCAAGACCGCACACAGCTGAATAGCTGCATACACCATTAGTATGGCTAGTGAAAACAATGAAAAATATAAAAAACTTTTTATATAGAAAAAGAATGTCAACCCAGGAATAATCAAAAAACCAAACAATAAAACATTCCATTCCAGAGACTTACGATTCACTTGTAACTCCAAAAAAGCCACTGAAATCCATAATAAGGTATAAATATACGCCCATGAAAAAAAATCACTGTCAAAAACAATCAACGAAAGAATAAAAAAAACAGTTGCACCTAACCAAAATAATGACCACAAAATACTAATATTTAACTCAGACAAATCAAACAAATCTGTATAAAAACTATTGGATAGATATTGAAAAATAAAGACTAAAACTGCAGAGATTCTTAGCCATAAATATACAGATTCAGAATCATCAACTGATAGAATTTCTGGAATAAATGACCTAGGAACGACGACAACGGCTATAGCCAACCAGCTAACAATGAAGCAGCGAAAGCCTTTCTTGTAATACGATAATGTACCTGAAAAATCAAAAATACTTCGGGGT
>CAJQKX010000448.1 GCA_905479025.1 uncultured Paraglaciecola sp. | reverse complement strand
CTTTATGCTGTGCCAAGCTTCAATTGAATGGATGAAATTCAATTCTTGGGGACGCATTGTCAATATTTCTTCTATATGGGGGAAAATTAGTAAAGATGGAAGGGCAGCTTATTCTGCTAGCAAGTTTGCCCTAGATGGTTTAACCGTTGGGTTGGCCGCTGAATATAGTAAAAATGGGATTATGGCTAACTGCATTGCTCCTGGCTTTATAGATACTTCTTTAACCAGGAAGATGTTGTCGCCGCAACAGATTAAAGACTTAATCTCTCAAGTTCCTGTAGGGCGATTAGGTCAGGTCTCTGAGATAGCATCTTTAGTAGCTTGGCTATCAAGCGAGGAGAATACGTTTGTGACAGGACAGAATTTGGCAATTGATGGAGGGTTTACTCGTGTTTGAAGCTTTAAAAATCAAATCTAGCTTGGGCGAGTACGAAGTCAAATTCGATCAAACCAGCTTCGAGCAACTGGATCAATTTGTCGAGGGTAATAATCATTTTATTATAGATGAAAAGCTAGTGGGCTGTTATCCAGATGTTTTAAAGAGCGTTATTGAAAACCCAAGAACCATACTCATTGAAGCATCCGAAAGCAGCAAGGCTATAATTCAAGTGCTCCCGATTATCGAGAAGCTTATTGCCAATGGTATGCGTCGTGATCAAACTATAGTGGCAATTGGTGGTGGTATCATCCAGGATATTACATGTTTTATTTCAACGGTACTTTTTAGAGGGGTGAATTGGAAGTTCATTCCAACCACACTTCTTTCTCAAGCAGATTCATGTATCGGTTCAAAAAGCTCAATTAACCTGGGTAAGACAAAGAATATTTTAGGTAGTTTTAAACCTCCATCTGATATTCTTATTAATCCTATGTTTCTTCAAACCCTAGATAAGAGAGAAATTTTTTCTGGAGTTGGTGAGATATTAAAGGTCCATGTAATTGGAGGGGTTGAAGTTTATGACAGTGTTGCGTCTGTTTATGATTCACTTTTTCGTGATCCAATAGTGCTATTAGAGTATATAAAAAAGTCGCTCCTGATTAAGAAAAAATATATTGAAATTGACGAATTCGATAAAGGAATTAGAAACATATTTAACTATGGCCACAGCTTTGGGCATTCTATCGAGTCGGCTACGAAATTTGCTATTCCGCATGGCATAGCGGTAACTATCGGTATGGACATGGCAAATAGGATTGCTGTTGATCGTAACCTTTTACCAGAGGGTCATTATCAGCGTATGCATGAAGTATTGAGAAAGAACTACTTGCCGTATATCGATACAAAAATACCGCTCGATAGGTTGCTTGCTGCGCTCAAGAAGGACAAGAAGAATACTGCTGATGCTTTGGTGTTAATAATGCCAGTGGGCGCAAATGCAGATGTTCAGAAAGTTGAGGTTGTAGGTGATGCTGTGTTTCAGAGTCAATGTAAGAGCTTTTTGGATGGCATGTGCTAGATGAATATCAAAGATAAAGTAGCAGTTTGCTCCCGTTCATTTTCCAAACATCCGGTTCTTCGCGCTGAGCTGCTTCGTCGTTATCAGTCTGTCACTTTCAACGATTCCGGTCATCAGTTTTGCGGCGATGAATTAATAGCTTTTTTAGCAGGTCATACGAAGGCTATCACAGCTTTGGAAACGATTGATGACTATGTGTTGTCGTCCCTTCCGGAATTAGAGGTGATTGGCAAGTATGGGGTCGGTCTTGACATGATTGATATGAGCGCCATGAGAAAGCATGGCAAGAAATTGGGTTGGGTTGGTGGTGTTAATCGTCGTTCCGTTGCTGAACTGACAATTGCGTTTGCCATAATTCTGTTGCGCCATATTGTAGTTGGTAATCACGAAATTTTGGGTGGTGGTTGGCGTCAATTAATGGGTGGGTTGCTTTCAGGCCGAGTAGTAGGGATTGTGGGATGTGGACATATTGGCAAAGATCTTGTGCGTATGTTGCAGCCATTTGAGTGTAAAATACTCGTGAATGATATTCGCAATTATTCCGAGTTCTATGACGAATATGGAATTGAATCTGTGGGCCTAGAGGAGTTAGTCTCTCGTTCAGACGTTGTTACGTTGCATGTACCTCTTAATTCCTCGACCGAAAATATAATTTCGGAAGGGCTTATTGCCACTATGAAACCAAGTGCGATACTCCTTAATGTGGCTCGCGGTGGCCTGGTGGATGAGCAGGCGTTAAAGTTGGCTCTTATTGAAAAGCGGATTGCTGGGGCTGCATTCGATGTATTTTCTGAAGAGCCTCCGCAGGATAGAGAGTTGTTAGAGCTGTCTAATTTTTTGGCCACGCCACATATAGGTGGAAGCGCCGCAGAAGCAATCATTGCAATGGGTATGGCCGCAATAGATGGTCTTGAATCAGAGCAAATACCTTGATTATTTTTGACGCGATTTAAGCGCGGCAAGCTTCATCTATATTTCAGTAAACAGACTAAACTACTACAATATTTGTAAAGGATAATTCAATGTCTATAGAGCAATGCCGAATCGTTGATCTTCCGAAGATTCAAGATCCACGCGGAAACCTGACTTT
>CAJQKX010000447.1 GCA_905479025.1 uncultured Paraglaciecola sp. | reverse complement strand
CTTTTTCACCATAAAGAATATTTTTTTCATACAGCTTCTGGAATTTCATATGCAACAGGAAGTTTTAACATGACAGCACGAGCGGTTGATATCAATTCTGAAAACCTTAAAGTGGATTTCGTTCAGACTTCTGACGGTGCGCGATACGATGATGTAATTCGAAGGTTTGAAGTAATGGAAGATATATGGCAGGATGCTTACCCTGGGTATGTTAAGGCCTCTAAAAGTGATATTGTCGTTGATTCCTTTGAGAGTAACATTGATTCTGCAAATTCCATTGATATGGATCAAACTGCTTTACGTGTTGTAAACGGGTTTAGGGATGAAATAAGTGAAGAAGTAAAACAGTTTTTAGAGGATTCTTTTCGCGGGCTTGAAGTCTCTTCGAACAAAATTAAATTGCGTCCACATCAGGAAGAAGCTATAAAGATGTGGAGGGAGGCGGAATATTCAGGACTTCTTGAGATGGCTACTGGGGCGGGTAAAACGATTACAGCAATTCAGGGGGTGTCAGAACTGGAGTCTGCGTTGGGGCATGAACTACCGGTAATAATTTTAGTACCGAGTAAAGCGCTCATAGACCAATGGTACGATGAGGTCTCCAAGTTCTTACCACACAGAATAGTAGTCTGCACATCAGGAAAACGAGTTGACCGAGAATGGAGAACAGTCTTAAGGGTTAGATTGGCAATGTTTAAAAAGGGGAATTTTAAGGCTTCTCCAATCTTAATTGGGGTTTATGGGACTGTTCTGAAGCAATTGAAGTCATGGAAGGTCGAAAACCACAAGCTTGTCAAGGCATTGGAACAGTCTTTACTTATAGCTGACGAGTGTCACAGTATTGGAGCTCCGCAATGCAAAAAGTCATTTGTTGACACATTATTCAGGTATAGAATTGGATTGAGTGCTACTCCGGAGCGATACATGGACGATGAGGGCACCGCTTTTGTGCGCAGCACATTCAATGCGCAGCCTAAAAGCACTTTTGTCTACAGTTTGTCCGATGCTATTGCGGATGGGTTTCTTGTTCCTTACGAATACGAGCCTGTGACTTTCATTTTGGATAGTGAGACGCAAGAGGCATACTCCGAAATCTCCCAACGGATTAAGAGTTTAATGCACGCAGACGAGGAGTCTCCTGCGGGTGAGTTACTTAAAACCTTATTAATAGCAAGGGTGCGATTAGTTATGAAGTCTCCAGCTAAAAAAGCGGCATTTGAGAGCTGGCTGAAAGAAAGGATTGAGAAGAAGGATCCACGAATACATGCCATGATTATTTATGCTCCGGAGGGCTTCGGAGCGGAGGATGATGATCGTAGGGTAATCGATGATTATCAAAGCATCCTTTATGAAAACAAACTTAAAACGGCGACATTTCTTGGAGGAGGCAATGAGGACCATGAAATGGATTCACCTCTTTTAGTGTTTCGAAGAGGAGGGCTTGACGCCTTGATAGCTATGAAATGTTTGGATGAAGGTGTCGACTTGCCTCGGGCAGAATGTGGTGTGTTCCTTTCGTCCACTGGAAATACAAGGCAATACATACAGCGCCGAGGACGATTGATTCGGTTGTTTGAGACTAATTATATGAAAAAAACATCAGCCAGCGTGGTGGATTTTATATGCTTACCCGTTACGGATGATTTCGGCTCTAATCCAGATATGGTATCTGTTGAAGAGAGTATCCTACGACGAGAATTGTTCAGAGTCTCGCAATTTGCAAAGGATGCTTTGAATCAAGCGGAGGCTGAAAATAAAATTTCCATGAAGATGGACCGGATGAATTACGCGCACCTTTGGAAGGAGCGGTTGCTAGAATAAATCAAAATAGAATAAAATGGCTCTAAGTATCAGAGAAAAGAAGGAGATCCTCAAAACATGTGACGACTACTTTGATAAAGACAAGGAAAATTACAAAGTAGATAAATCCCAGTTTATCGAACTGATCCGCGTTATGTTGGAAAACGAAAATATCGCTGACAACATGAGAGGAAAAACTATCTGGAAAAAGATGAAATCATGATTATTGAAAGTATACAGATAGAAAATTTTCAGTGCTTTTACGGTAAGCTTCCGGAGTTGAAATTAGGAAGAGGATGTACTGTAATTTACGGAAGAAACAGTGCTGGGAAATCAAAATTTTTTAATGCTTTTTGTTGGTGTTTCATGAATAGATATTATGAAACAAAAATGGGCTGGAGAGAGGCTAGAGGGTCTGCTTCCCTTGAAAGTCTTACAAGTAAATCAGCTATCGAGAGGCATAAGGAATTTGACGTGTCGGTTGAAATAAAGTTCGAACTAGAAGACGAGGAAATTGGAATTGAAAACTTGACACTGCGCAGGGCTTTTCATGTAAGTCCCAGTGGTCCTTCAAGCAGCGTTGGTACCTTAAGTTATTTCGAAGGAAACTCGTATAAGGAGTATACCGACCCTAAAAAGGTTGATCTCAAGCTAGATTCTTGGTTTGATCCTGAGATTCGAAAATATATGTGGTTTCAAGGCGAAACGCTTGATGAGCTTGTGGAATTTGAAAGAAAGGATAGTTTGCAAAGTTTGACCAAAAAGATTTCCCATTATCGACATTATGAAGATTTGGTGAATGACGGTCAAGCATTTTTGAAATACACCAAGCGCAAGCTTGAAGCGTCTCAGGCGGAGTTTTCTAAGGATAAAAAAAGGGCTAATGAAATTGAGGCTGTATTACGGGGAAAGCGAAATGAATTGAGTGCTATTAAAGACGCTGTTCAGTTTCATTTGAAAAATATCAAGCACTGTGAAGAATCCAGGTTAGACGCTGAAAAAATCATAGAATCCACAGCTTCAAGTGCTGAGCTTCTGGCAAAAGCGAAAGAGTCAGAAGTTGCACATGAGCGAGCTGGAGAGGAGTTAGATGCTCACCGTAATGCACGTTCTGTGCTTCATAAGTCGGGTGGGTTATTGGGACTCCATGTTGACAATACAGAAACATTTTTTGCTGGAATAGCTGAGATCGAACAGAAGCTGGTGAAACGAAAGGAAGAGTTGGGAGCGATCAATCAAATGATTTCCCTGGAAGTTCCAAGTCAATCAGATCTGGAGAAATTAATTGATGCAGAGCGCTGTGATATTTGCGGCACCGAGGCGCCAACAGGCTCAATCGCTTATGAAAACATGGTAAGAAGGCTTGAGGAGATGAGGGCGCAATCAAATGTTAGTAGTGAATTGAAACAAATAAATTTGCTACAGAAAGAAATGCCAGAAGTAGTCAGCTTATTTGAACGTAAAGTTCTTGACGCAAGAAGACAGGAAGAGCAATTTGTGTCTCAAATAAAAATCATTGAAGAAAAGTGGGTTGTTGCTCTAGCCAAAAGAAGAGCAGATAATGAGGCTTTAAGTGGTATCTCTAGTGAGGCTGGCAGCTTTGATTTGAATAAAAGGAGAAAGGAGGCTGCCATTCAAAACCAAAAAAAACATCGCCGTCTTCTCGATCGAGATCGAGAAAGAGAAATAACGCTAAATAACCGTATTGCAGCGAATGAGCGAGATCTAGCATCGTTGT
>CAJQKX010000446.1 GCA_905479025.1 uncultured Paraglaciecola sp. | reverse complement strand
GAACCATCCTGCAAGTGGGCCTTGTATTTGGCTATAACCTAATGAAAGCCAGGGGAAACCAGTTAAAAACCAACTTCTTAGCCACTCAACAGCTAACCAAATAAAGGGCAGAGCAATAGGCCATAATTTATTGGTAAAATATTTATTGACTAAATAACAACTCAGAGCAGGGAATAACGCTAAATAGGCGCTTAACAGCAACATTAAACTGATGGAGCCAATCAGTGGGATCCCACCAAAATCAGCAATGCTCACATGCACCCAACTGACACCTGCACCGAACCAGCCTAAACCGAAAGCAAAACCCAGTTTAAAACTTTGTTTGGGAAATGAGTTACTGAGTAAGTGAATAAGTCCAGTAACGCTTAGGAAGGTAACAAACCATAATGAAAACGGCGCATAAGCCAATGTAAGCATCGCGCCAAAAAGAACAGCTAAAAATAATTTTAAAGAGAATGACATATCACTCTCTTTGTCTATGATACTCAGAGCTACTCTTCCGTTTCTGGTAAGGTCACTTTTAACTGTAATAAGCGTCTTTTATCTGAGTTTGTCACTTTAAATTTAAGTTCACCAATCGTGACTTTTTCATCACGCTCTGGCATATGGCCAAAGGCTTTTAACACAATCCCACCAATGGTATCTGCTTCTTCTTCATCAAATTTGGTTTCGAAAAACTTATTGAAATCTTCTAATGATGTGAGGGCTTTAACTGAGTAGGTGTATTTATTAAGTGGGCGGATCCCATCGTTATCATTTTCTTCCACATCATGTTCGTCTTCAATTTCACCCACTATCAGTTCGAGAATATCTTCAATAGTCACTAATCCTGACACGCCACCATACTCATCTACCACTATTGCCATGTGATAACGTTTTTGTTGAAACTCTTTGAGCAGAACATCGACACGTTTACTCTCGGGAACAATGACCGCTGGGCGAAGAATATTCTTTAATTCAAATTTCTTGGCAGGCATAAAGGCATATTCAAGCAAGTCTTTAGCTAGCAAAATTCCTTCAATATGATCTTTGTCTTCGTTAATAACAGGAAAGCGGGAATGAGCAGAGTCGAGGAGGATAGGTAGAAACTCTTCTACATTTTGGTCAATTTCAATGGTGCGCATTTGTGCTCTTGGGATCATTATCTCCCGTACACGCATTTCGCTCACTTCCATTACCCCTTCAATCATAGCTTTGGTTTGGGGATTAATGACTTCTCGTTCTTCGGCGTCTGTGATGACTTCGAACAATTCTTCTTTGTTTTTCGGCTCTCCCGTAAAAGATTGGACTATTTTCTCAATCCAGCCTTTGTTGACAGAACCGCTAGTAGATGGGGGGGTATCTTCGCTCATGATCTCGTTATTTAGGTTAGTTGTCGTAAGGTTTTAAGCGTTACGAAATATTAAAAATGTATCATTAATGATTTTGGTAGGGATCGTCAATGGCTAATTTTTGTAATATAGCAATTTCAATGCCTTCCATTTCTTTTCTATCGAGCTCTTCTGTGTGGTCATAACCAAGTAAATGCAAGGTGCCATGTATCAACATATGTGCCCAGTGGTGATCTATCACCTTGTTTTGTTCTTTAGATTCTCGTTTGATAACCTGCACGCAAATAACAATATCCCCTAAAAAGTTAGATATCGATTCATCTAAATCAATACCATCAGGTAATACCAGGTCGGGCATTTCAAAAGGAAAGGACAGCACGTTAGTTGCCTTGTCTTTATCACGATATTGTTGATTAAGTTGATGAATTTCTGCATCGTCAACAATGCGCACAGTGATTTCTTTGTTTTCTAGTTGCTGATCAGACAATAAAGTGTCTAGCCACAATTGAAACTTCTCTTTTGAAGGAGTATCAGAACAATCACTGGCAAGTTGTAAATCTAGAATAGCGCTCACAGGTTTTTCACTTAGCGGGATTTTTATGGTTATTGGCAATGGCTTCATTAGAAAGTGATGCTAGCTGTGCTTTTTTTTCTAGTCGTTCTTTTTCTTGTTTGCCTTCATATTCCTCATAAGCCATTACAATACGCCCTACAACGGGATGACGAACTACATCATTAGCACTAAAAAAGTTAAATGATATGCCATTGACATCTTTCAACACTTCAATGCTGTGTCGCAAACCTGAACGGACACCTCGAGGTAAGTCAACTTGTGTAATATCTCCGGTGATCACCGCTTGAGAATTAAAACCAATTCGGGTTAAGAACATTTTCATTTGTTCTACAGTTGTGTTTTGCCCTTCATCCAAAATGATAAAGGCATCATTTAGAGTGCGTCCGCGCATATAGGCCAAAGGCGCAACTTCTATCACACTGCGCTCAATTAATTTTTCAACTTTTTCAAAGCCAAGCATTTCAAATAATGCGTCATATAAAGGGCGCAGGTAAGGGTCGACTTTTTGAGACAAATCACCCGGTAAAAAGCCTAATTTTTCACCGGCTTCTACTGCAGGGCGGGTTAATAATATACGGCGAACTTCTTGACGTTCCAATGCTTCTACAGCGCAAGCGACGGCTAAATAGGTTTTACCGGTACCTGCGGGACCTACACCAAAACTAATATCGTGATTAATGATATTACTCACATATTGAGATTGGTTAGGATTGCGAGGTTTGATGACCCCACGTTTGGTTTTGATATGGATTTCTTTACCATATTGACCTGTTTCGGCACGTTCCAAACATTTTGCCTCTTGAATAGCTAAATGTACTTTGTTTGGCTCGATATCTGGGATCACACCTCGGATTGGTTGCGTTTCCATATACAATAATTTGAGTAATTCTGCCGCACCGCTGGATTGTTGTGATTGCCCCATTACTTTAAATTCATTGTTAATATAAGTGATCTCAACGCCTAAACGGCGTTCAATTTGTTTAATATTGTCATCCAGTGGTCCACACAAGCTGGATAGACGTTTGTGATCTGAAGGCTCTAATACAATTTCACTGCTTACAAGGTTACTCAAATGGTTACTCTCTTTGCTGTATAATTTTGCTGGCGTAACCGACTACACGATGGCAACCTGACCGACCCCTAAGTCATCAACTTTATTTGGGTTTTTAGCTAAAATCGTGTGTGGTGCCAATTCGTTACGTAAGTCCATTTGATCTTCGGTTTTGATCACATGACCTCTTAATGAATTAGCAAACACATCGGTTATTTTAACATCAACAAACTGACCAATCATTTTTGGCATGCCTTCAAAGTTCACTACGCGATTGTTTTCTGTACGTCCTGACAACTCCATTGGATTTTTTTTACTTGGACCTTCACTAAAATACGTTGCTCGGTATCGACCATGTTACGTGCAATACGCAATGCTTGTTGGGTGATACGTTGTTGCAACAAACTCAAACGTTGTTTTTTGGTTTCTTCAGTGACATCATCAGGTAAGTCAGCTGCTGGTGTGCCGGGGCGTGCGCTATAGATAAAACTAAAACTCAAGTCGAAGTCCATGGCTTGAATTAAGTCCATAGTGGCTTCAAAATCAGCGTTAGTTTCGCCAGGGAAACCGATAATAAAATCAGATGACATGCTCAAGTTAGGACGTATTTTTTTAAGTTTTCTAATCTTAGATTTATACTCAATCGCAGTATGACCGCGTTTCATCAAGTTTAAGATACGATCTGCACCAGATTGAACTGGTAAATGTAAATGATCTACCAGTTCAGGGATTTGTGCGTAAGCATCGATAATGTCGTCAGTAAACTCTACCGGATGAGAGGTGGTATATCGAATTCGGTCAATTCCATTGATAGAAGCGACTAATTCTAATAACTCGGCAAAAGTGCAAATGCTACCGTCGTAATTCGGACCACGAAATGCGTTTACGTTCTGCCCCAACATATTGACTTCACGCACACCTTGTTCAGCCAACTGAGCGATTTCTAGCAATACGTCATCTACCGGGCGGCTGACTTCTTCGCCACGCGTGTAGGGCACTACACAAAAAGTACAATATTTAGAACAACCTTCCATAATGGAAACAAATGCACTGGGACCATCTGCCTTGGGCTCGGGAAGACGATCAAACTTTTCAATTTCTGGAAAACTAATGTCGATGACAGATTTGCTACCACCTTTAATTTGATTGATCATTTCTGGTAAGCGATGCAGGGTCTGTGGGCCAAAAACAAGGTCAACAAATGGCGCACGTTTACGGATGGTTTTACCTTCTTGTGATGCCACGCATCCACCAACGCCAATAATGAGATTTGGTTTGTCTTTTTTCAGGTTTTTCCAGCGGCCTAATTGATGAAATACCTTTTCTTGCGCTTTCTCACGAATTGAGCAGGTATTAAGCAATATAATATCCGCGTCTTCAGCTGTGTCTGTGGCTTGATAACCATGTGTCGAATTCAATAGGTCGGCCATTTTTTCCGAGTCATACTCGTTCATTTGGCAACCCCAGGTTTTAATAAATAGCTTTTTTGTCATAGCGGATTGTATTTACCTTAGGCAATCATTTTGTGTTGTCACTTAAAAGACATCGAGTCTTAACAAGTCACTAAAATCTAACATTGCATTTTACGGGTTATTTGACCTAACCGCCACTTTTACCCGAAATTTATCTGGATAAATGCGAACAAAAGAAAGAATAATCGAATGGACAGTCTAAAAAGCAAAATTAACGGTCGCTGCTATTTTTCAGATACCCACAAATGGCTTAGCTTGCTATGCTATTCCTTTAGACAAACTTGAAATATTAAGAACTCTCTATGCAAACGCAACAAAATTTACAAAAACTCGCCATTGGTAATATTGAAGTGGCTAATGACAAGCCTTTTGTGCTTTTTGGTGGCATGAATGTGTTGGAGTCTCGCGATATGGCAATGCGTATTGCAGAACATTATAAAGAAGTGACCGATAGGCTTGGTATTCCTTATGTGTTTAAAGCGTCGTTTGATAAAGCTAATCGTTCATCTGTAAATGCCTATCGTGGCCCAGGAATGGAAGAGGGACTCAAAATATTTGAAGAAATCAAACACACTTTTGACGTGCCTTTGATAACAGATGTTCACGAGTCTTACCAAGCCGCACCTGTGGCTGAAGTAGTGAACGTGATCCAATTACCTGCATTCTTAGCTCGTCAAACTGATTTGGTTGTCGCCATGGCAAAAACTGGCGCTATTATTAATGTTAAAAAACCACAATTTTTAGCCGCTCATGAAATGCGTCATATCATCACTAAATTTGGTGAGGCGGGTAATGATAAAATTATCTTGTGTGAACGAGGCTCTTGTTATGGTTATAACAACTTAGTGGTTGATATGTTGGCTATGGATGAAATGAAAGCCTATGCACCGGTTATTTTTGACGCCACCCATGCTTTACAAAAACCTGGGGGACGGACTGATTCGGCTGATGGTCGTCGTGC
>CAJQKX010000445.1 GCA_905479025.1 uncultured Paraglaciecola sp. | reverse complement strand
AAATTTTCTGGATTTTTTTCTATTACTGATTGATAGAATCTTGAGAAAGAATCCATTTGAAGAATATATCCAATTATATTAAAAGAAATCAAAATAATTAATCTTCTGTTGTAATTTAATCCATAATGCAGGATTGATAAAACGTTTACCCACATTATGAGTTTGTTATTCAACAGAGCCGCGGCTGTCATACTAGGTAACAATATTATTAATCAAAGCGTTCAACACTTTTTAAGATGAAGTTATGATTAATACATTTGCTTAAATGCTATTCATGGCTTTGTGAAAGGTATGGATATTTTAACAAGCAATCCACCTTGGGGCGTGTTGTGCTTGCCTGAATAAAACCTATATGTTTATTTATAGCATGTTTTGCAATGGCCAAACCGAACCCTACTCCGCCACTATTCCTATCTCGTGCAGTAGATTCGCGATAAAAGGCTTCACATATTCTACTTAACTGATTTTCATCAATCCCAATACCATCATCTTCTGTCATTCACACTATATCGATCAATAATATGTTTTTAGACGACATATGTTCCCTCCTATATAATTAACACTTGGTACACTATAACTTAGAGCATATTGTCGGGCATGGTGTATTTACACAAGCTTTACACTTCCTTTGCGTTTCTTTGCATTGCATTCGCTAGACTTATTAGGGATTCATAAAGAGGATAAAAAAATGTCAAAATTTACTGACGTAATAAAAACAGCACTTACACCTATTGCACTTTCGCCTATTGCACTTTCGCCTATTGCACTTACGCCTATTGCACTTTGTCTAGCCCTTGCCATCGCTGTACCTGCAATAGCTAAAAAAGGGCATCATCAAAAATGTGATGGTATGCGTCAAATATTATCTGAGTTATCGCTAACCAGTACACAAAAGCAAGATATCAGACAAATTTTCAAACAATCCCGTGAAGACAGAAACATGTTCAAGACTGTTGATAAGGCCCTTAGAACAGAGTTGCACAGCATTATAGAATCGACTGAATGGGATCGAACAGCTGTAGAAAGTGCCATTACCCAGCGCCAAGCTTTAATGCAAGAAAAAGCACTACAACGGGCCAGCAACAAACACCAAGTGTGGCGCTTGTTAACTGAAATTCAACAAACAGAATTTGTACCACAATTAGACTCTCGCAAGGAAAAGCGCGCTGAAAGTAAAAGAGAACACAAAAAACTAAAACGGCTAGGTTTTACTGAAGATCAACTTGCGGCCGTCAAAGCCATCAAGACTGCGGCTAAAGAAAATGGCGCAAAAGTAAAAGCTAAGCTTAAAAGTTATCAACAAGCAGAACGGGCACTTATCCAGAGTGCCAACTTTAACCCAGAGGCTTGGGAATCCCTGAACACTGAATATCAAGCCGACTTTATGGTCATGGCAATTTTAAAAACCAAAAGCAAACATGACATTTGGAACCTAATGACACCTGAACAACAAACCGCAACCACAGAAAGAGTCGACAAACACAAGCGCGGTAAGAAAGGTAAAAGACATGGATAGGTATATTAAACAAGCATACTTTTATAACAAGAAGGCGCCAGATAAGGTGCCTTTTTTTTGATCATTATTGGCATACATTTTAACATGAGAATTGTATGACATAAAAATACCCAACATGAAATTTTGTACCAAGAGCAAACTTTTGATTCCTTTAGTATTCGAAGATTAATTGTTTTATCCTGCGTTAGCATTATTGAATCGAATATTCAGCTTAAAGTTAATAAGGGTTCCACATGAAAAAACACCTAAGTATTATTACATTACTCATGATGACCGCTTGCGGCCAAGTTGCAAAAGAGCGCGCGATCAATACACCCATCGGACTAAGTGTTACACAAGAAAAGGTACTAACAGAAAGCCAACGTCTCAATCAATGGTTTGAGAGCAAGTACGAAGAAAGACTTTTACAATCCCCCATGACTCTGACGACCTTAGGCCGTAAAGAACGTTATGATGAACTAGATGATTTCAGCGAAGCAGCTGAAGATAAAAGTATAAAATGGCAGGCTGATTCTGTTACTGAGTTAAAGAACTCTTTTGATTACACTGCTTTAAATGAAGATGCTAAAATTTCTTATGACCTCTGGATTTTTCAGTACGAAGCAGCGAAAGCACAAGTGCCTTATCGTAGAAGGGGATACGTATTTACGCAAATGCATGGTCCACATGCTAGTACGCCAAACTTTTTAATTAACTTTCATCGTGTTGATGATGTGTCTGACATGAACGCTTATATCAAACGTATTGCCGCACTAGCCAGAGGTATCACTCAATTATTAGAACGGGCAAAAATCCACGCCAGTGAAGGAGTGCGCCCTCCAGTGTTTGCCTATGAGGGGGTAATTCAGCAATCTAAAAATTTGTTGCAAGGACAACCATTTGACCAAAATAAAGCCGACTCTCCATTGTTAGCAGACTTAAAAAAAGAAATTCAAGGTTTAGTCGATGCTAAAAAAATTGATGCGGCCAAAGCAAAAGAGTTACAAACCCAAGCCCAACAAGCCTTGCTCACACATTTTCTGCCTGCTTATGAAAATCTAATCACTTGGTTCGAACAAGACTTGGTCAATGTAGCTAAACAAGCCACTGGTGTAGGGGCTCTGCCCGATGGTGAAGCCTTTTACAATGCGGCTTTACTTAATGTGACGACTACAGATTATAAAGCAAATGAAATACATCATATTGGCTTGAGTGAAGTGGCGCGCATTTTAGGCTTGATGGAAGACATTAAAACATCAGTTGAATTTAAAGGTAACTTACAAGAATTTTTCGCATATATTAAAAGTGATATTAGCAATGAGAAGTTTTACTATCCTAACAATGATGAGGGTCGCCAAGGGTATTTAGATGACTCAACCGCCTATCTCGACTTCATAAAAAACAAATTACCTGAATACTTTGGATTATTACCTAAAGCCGACTTAGTAGTGAAACGTGTTGAAGCGTTTAGAGAGCAACCTGGTGCTGCGCAGCACTATAACCCTGGAACACCAGACGGCTCTCGTTCAGGCGTCTATTATGCTCATTTATCAGATATGACCGCTATGCCCAAAAACGAAATGGAGGCCATTGCCTATCATGAAGGCAACCCCGGCCACCATATGCAAATATCTATCGCTCAAGAACTAAAAGGCGTACCTAAATTTCGTACTCAAGCATTTTTCATCGCTTATATTGAGGGCTGGGCCTTGTATTCTGAATTACTGGCTAAGGAAATGGGTGCCTATAACACGCCATACTCGGACTTTGGTCGCCTAGTCACTGAGATGTGGCGAGCAATACGTTTAGTGGTTGATACCGGCATTCATTCCAAGGGTTGGACAGAGCAGCAAGCCATTGACTATTTCAAACAAAACTCGCCTATTTCAGAAGGTCAAATCATCTCAGAAGTACAGCGTTATTTTGTGTGGCCGAGTCAGGCTACGGGTTACAAAATTGGCATGTTAGAAATATTGAAATTGCGCGCAAAAGCGCAACAAGCACTAGGTGAAAGGTTTGATATCAAGGACTTTCATGATGTGGTGTTAGGTGGTGGCTCTGTGCCTTTGCCAGTATTAGAAAGAATGGTCAACAATTGGATTGAAAAAACAAATAAACCTAGCTAATAGAATCATTAGCGATCAATAATTTAGGTAGAGTTACGAAGGTCTGATGGCCGTTTCCTCTAACTTTTTTATTTATTTGGGCCACTAGGAGCCATTATGCAAGACATTCAATTACGGACCAGTCTTGACCAATATTATGGCCAAATACAATCGGTCATACTGGACAAACAACATCCAATCTCTGGATTACTGCCCGCCAGCACTGCTGTGACTGTGCATGGTAATTACCAAGACGCTTGGGTGCGCGACAACGTATACAGTATTTTGGCAGTATGGGGACTTGCCTTAGCCTATCGCAACTTAGATGATGATGGCGGTCGAGGATTCGAACTGCAACAACGTACCGTTAAATTAATGCGCGCTTTATTACGTTCGATGATGGCGCAATCGGCTAAAGTGGAAAAATTTAAGCGAACCCGTCAACCCATAGACGCATTGCATGCCAAATACGATACTGCAACAGGTGATAGCGTAGTAGGTGATGATGAATGGGG
>CAJQKX010000444.1 GCA_905479025.1 uncultured Paraglaciecola sp. | reverse complement strand
TTAATTCAGTTTGTTTGCCTTGTTCATGAGCCCAATGCAATAAACGATGGGCATCAAAAGTATTGTAAATACGACCACCACCACGATTACCAAATTCATAACTTACAGACAAACCCCGTTCTTTAATGGCTGCACGATTTTGATCACTCTGTTCAACAGTAATGCCATACTTTTGAGTGATATGTTCAGTAATTTCTTGACCTTTTTTTGGCATCTGTGGATTAAGCTCAAAGGGTTGCCAAGTTATATCGGCTTGAATATCTGGGGCCAAATTAGCTAAAGCTTGATTCAATGCTTGATAGCCGATGATGCACCAAGGGCAAGATACGTCGGATACGATGTCGATTTTTAAGTGCTTATTCATAGAGTCATCATTAAAATATATTTATGAGTGTGATGAGTAGATCTGGGGGAACCAGAAGTGATAGTCAAGGGCAATGGATAAAGCATTCAATTGTTGATACCCAGCAGACTCACTAAAGCCTTAATATGTATAGCCGCTGTATTCACCAAGCATCTGTGTTTTTGACACTTACCCCCGGTACATTAATTGCTGCACAGTTGAGCGCTATTTCTTGTCTTTGGTGGGCAATAGTAATGGAGTGCGGAAAAGATTGTCCTCATATCATTCAGTTCTTTTATCACCATATGCTGAACAAACTTTAAAAAACCGAAGCTCTTTGATAATGACTTGTTTACCCTAAAGCTGACGTTAACACTGCAAACAACAGCACGCAGGTTGTGAGGCATTTTTGCTGGCTTTTTGTTTTAACAAAAACAGTGACAACCTTCATGCATCAGCTTGATTTGCTTTGTTATAATTTTATCTTACAACGCCTGATTCGATAGCAAACGATTCATTTTTAAAAATGCCATAGCTGAAGTCATAAACTTAAACCCCATATTAAGATAAAAACTTCCTTTACTTGGATTCGCATTAATAATTTTTGCTATATCCATTAGAAGCATCAATTCGCTTGGCATACTGGTCCACAACAGCGGGTATTTGAATACCTATGAGAAAGCCACCAAAACAATATGATCCTTAAATAGTCTGCACATAGTTTTATCATTTACATACTCACAAACGGCTAGCCATACCTTTTACGTATTAAATTAGCTTGATGCTAAGTAAATCAGCTCCTATAGTAAACAAAAGTTCTGGGGTGGGGATATGTCTTTGTTAAAATTAATCTTAAAAGTGTCTATATTATTGTCACTGTCGTCTAGCGGATTGTCACAGGCGCAAGAACAACAACCTGAAACGAATATTAGTACACAAAACTGTCCAGAAGTTTTTTATACATTGCCACTATACCCTAATGCCAAGTTCTGCCAATTATTTGCGGAAGAACTACCTGCCAGTATGTCTTATTTTGCTGTCAGTGATCAACAAACTGCAAAGGCGTTTTATATCGAAAAACTAGGGCAAGCCGAAGATGAAAAAATGCTTAAAGGCCGTATTGTGCTTCAATATTCTAATGGTCAAAAAGTAGTAGTGATATCTAAGGACGGTCAAGGAAGTCAGATCGATATCTTAATAAAATCTGCTGATTAACGATATACCTCAAGTTAATCTAATATTTTCTAAAGCTCTAATTCAAAAGTCTCATTGATATCACGCCGTTGGCACTTTTTTTGCCTATTCAAGAAAAGACTAACACTTAGTCAATTTTCTGACATTGGCTTTTGGAGATATCATGGAACTAGCGATTGTATTGATGATGTTACTGATCATGGTAGCTGTAGGCGCGATGAAACTGCATGAACCAGGTTTAGCATTTCCTTTTAAAAAAAAGGTAACTTGTTTACACCCGTTGAACGTACGTTTTTCGGACTTATCGAAGAAGCGGTAGGAAATGAATTTCGAATCTTATGCAGAGTGAAGATGGGCGATATTTTAACTATTCATCAAAGCACAGATAAGAAAACCAGTAAAAATGCACCTTCGCGAGCAGGCAGCAAACATCTTGATTTTGTGCTTTGTTCCAAAGACGATATGTCACCTATTATTGCGATTGATCTAGTCCACAGCAGTGGTAAAGATGGCTAGAAAGCTCAGCGTGAATTTTATTTAAGTGGCGCCCTTGATGCGGCACATATTCCCCATGTTAGAATAAAAGTGCGTTCTGGCTATAAACCACAGGATATTAGAGAATGTATTCAAGCTAAATTACCTAAGTCTAAGATTAAGCGACTAATCGCGCCTACACCTCAAAATGGCGGTAAGTTAATGCCCGCGTTTGCCAGACAAGCCAAACCCACAAGACCGATCCAAACGAATAAAACGGTCACCAGTCGCCCCATCGCAGCTGCGTAAAATCATCTAAAAAAAGCCCCTTGAGGTATACCTCTGAGGGGCTTTTTTATAAGCGCTTACTTAAGCGATTATAAACCTAACCTTTGACGAAATTAACACCCATAGCGATATCACTTCGTAAGCCGTCTAGCATTGCGTTCTTAGCATTTTCTTCAAATTCACTCAACTCACCGTAAGATAAAATTTCTTCTACACCATTTTTACCTAAAC
>CAJQKX010000443.1 GCA_905479025.1 uncultured Paraglaciecola sp. | reverse complement strand
AGTGCCCACCGAACCATTGACTATTTAACCAAGCAATTAAACAGCACCAGCATTGCGGATATGCAGACCATTTTTTATCAGCTCATAGAAGAGCAAACTAAAACGATTATGCTTGCGAATGTGCGGCCGGATTATGTGTTGGAGGTGATTGATCCTGCGGTTGTGCCGGAAGAAGAAGCACAGCCGAAACGAGCGTTGATTTGTGTTTTGGTCACCTTGCTTGGTGGATTTTTAGCCGTGATCTCTGTGTTGATAAGGAACATCAATAAAAAATCACTTTGACCAAAATTTTTCATCTTAAATCTTTTCAAGCGATTAGTAATGTACCCGAGCCCCCATCAAATCTTAATCCGTCCTTTATGAAAATAGTCGAAAGCCGTCAAGGAAGGAATCGGATGTCACTTAACTTTACCGGAAAGGTATAAAACCCTAAGCATTTTCGAACATATATCAGAGCAATGATGTTCTGCAACGAAAGCCCAAGCGTAATTCCAATTGCTGCCCCCATAACTCCAAATAAAATAGTTAGCTTGATAGTAACCAAAAATACCGGAATATTGACCAAAACTGTAATATTCCTCATAATTTTTTCGTGCCCACTCATATTAAGTAGATAGCCAACGCTACCCACACATACATTTAAAAACTGGCCAATAATTAGTATCCGTAAAATGTTACCCGCATCGGCGAAATCACCGCCAAAAAAACTCATGAAAAAATTTGAGAAGTAAAACATCACGACCACAATTGGAAGCGAAAACAAAATCATTAAAAGCGTGGAGTAGCGAACCAAATCCAATAATTCTCTTTTATTACTTCGATAATGAAGCTTGGAAAATTTCGGCGCACATATCAAATTCACAGCGGGTAATATGAAGCTAATCACGAGAGACAATCGTAGAGCCGAGTTCAATTGAGCAACTTCAATATAGTCGAGATATTGACTTGTTATTATAATTATGCCGGCCAAATTCAACTGTAAAACCACATCAATCAACCAGAACGAACCACGCCCTACTAAACTTTTCTTTAAAAAGTGGCCTCTCCTGCATCCCTTTTGAAAAATTGATTTGCAAGAATACAAACCATATAGAAAGGAGCAGAAATATCCAATCGATAACACCAAACTTAATCCAGCTGCGTCGTCAACCAACGAGAAAAAAGACACAAATAAAATGGATGCCGAAGGAATTATGTTAAGTGTAATTATCGAACTTATGGCTTTGTTCAATCCTTGAATACAACCCGAAAAGAATAGCGACAAACTACCAAAAAAAACAGCAGGAGTAGCCATTAAAAGGCTGCCACCTAAGCCGTTTTTATTAAAATATAATTCCAAGGTATTTGAAAAAAACGCAACAGTTATTATTGAGAAAAACGATAACAGCACTATCCGCTTTACACC
This sequence comes from uncultured Paraglaciecola sp., assembly GCA_905479025.1. Next base: position 5,433 of record CAJQKX010000443.1, on the reverse strand, counting down.
TTCAAAGAACGCCGCAGCGACAGACTCAGGCAGATAAGATGCAGAAGAAATCACCCTCATCAAGGTGGTATTCAAACCCATATTTATAAATATTGTCGCCCCAATTAGTATATTTAGAACTATGAAAAAAACAGCGCTCTCACCTATCTCGAAATTTCTTGCCACAAAAATATTACTTAATAATAATAATGTTGCACTAAGCCCCTTTGTTACAAAAGCCGCAAACACTCTGCGGATAAAAAACACCCTATTATTCATAATTTATTAAGAACGCTCTTCATCATTCTTTGCCTCAATAAATTCTAACAGTCCTAAGTATTCATCTTTGTAGCCAAATGTATCCACATCTTCCTTATAGTATCTATAAACCAATTCTGTCGTTTCTTTTGTGTAAAACAACCTCCAATCAATTTTTTTTGTATAATTAAAATGTGGCAAATCCTTAAGTTTGAACCGGTCTTTTATAGATTTAAAATCATCCTCTAAAGACTCAAATTTCTTGATCGTTAGTGCTGGAAGACCTTGATCAGTTATCAATTTACACTGGGGAAGAAAATGCCTGTCTGATAAAAAGAAAGGAATCTTAATAATCCTCCTAACAAAATCGCTGAAATCTTTAGTCGTAGCTAAATACCCGAACAAATAATCATCGAAATACATAGAATCTCTTCTCCGACTTCTCTCTTTAATAAATTTATCTACATAACAAGAAACAACTCGATCGAAAGGGTTACGAACAAATGTGAAAAAATCGTATTCGTTGCGTATATCTACTGGCAGCTTCTGCAAAGTATTCCTTGATAATTCATCATGAATTAATCCACGACAATCATCGCATACTGTTTTTCTTATGAGTGTTTTTTTAATAGAAGAGCAAGCAACCTTAGAATTGACAATGTAAACAAGCCTTTTCTCGTCTATTACCACATATTCAGTAGGAGCGAATCTTCCAAATATTAAAAAATTAAAGGAGGCTCGAATAAAAAATTTAAGCTTTCTTCTCATTAACTATGATTTCCCATATAAAGAATAAAGAGGCTTTTGACTTTTCATTAAATGCTTCGAGTAGGATATTCTTTTTAAGTGCAAACAAGCAGGACGAAATATGAACTTTGTTACTAGACCTTGATCATCCTCAATCTTCAGTATCTCAAACCTATCGGAATCAATATATCGAAAATTTATTGCCCTTCTAAAACAGTGAGGCTCAACTGAAAGTGCCTTACCGTAAATCTCGCACCCTCTGTAATAAATTATGTCCGCACCCTTGCCGACTTGCTTCTGTAGGCTGAGCAGACCCTTAATTGTAAATATATAGTGCGCATCCACTTTGAGTAAATAATCAGCTGTCCCTAATGAAAAGCAATAATTGTAAAACTTAGCAAGCGATCCTTCCTTATTCGCCTCAACTCTTTCCAGATACCCCTCGCCCGCAAGTTCCAATCGCTGACCATAGCTATACACCTCAATCCTTAATATAGGGGCAAGTTCAGCTTTAAGACGCCTAGCAATACCTAAAGTATTATCAGTACTCATATTATCAATGATAATCACCTCTTTAACCAAAGGGGCCACAGAGAGAAGCGAGGATTCAAGATAAACTTCCGCATTTTTGACTCTATATATTGCGGAGATGCTTGGACCGTTCAACCTCTTTTTTCTAATTTTCTTTATAGCATTTGCAGTGGCGTCATCCTGAGCCTCACGATCTACAAACGGGTCGCCCCCACTAAATAAACATGAGTTTATCAACGCCTGATAAAGCCTAAAAGAAGATAATAGCTTATCCAAACTACGCTTGAGGACATAGACAAGATTGAATCTATTCATCATGTTCCAAAACCGCCTCAATTGTTCTCATGATCATGGATTCCGATCGAAAGTGTTGTGAAAAAACACGATGCCCATTCTCGCTTAGCTTCTCAACGCACCTTGAATCCTCGGCTAGCAGATTCATCTTTTCACTCAACCTTTCCTCGTCTCCAAAATCTACAATCAGCCCGCTATAACCATCAGTGAGAATTTCTTTCACTCCCCCAACATCGGTACTTATCACTGGCACTCCACACGATAAAGCCTCTAAGATGACTAACGGGCTCGCTTCATATGAAGAGGGTGAAATCATGACATCTACCAATGAGTAAAACTCCTCTTTCTCAACATGGCCGAGAAAATCGACATATTTTGATATTGACAACTCATCAGATAATAATTTCAGCATATTCATCTGGCTGCCTTCTCCAGCAAATACTAACAGACCCGAATCAGTTTTTTTTCTATACCTAGAAAAAGCATGCAACAAAAACACGTTACCCTTCATATTTTCAAGCCGCCCTATCCGCCCAAAGGTGAACATGCCATTAGACTTTTCTCGCCTGCGAACCTCATCCACACCGTTAGGTATTTTTGTAAGCTTAGTTCGATCTACCACCCTTTCCAAATTATTGAAAACTAAATTATTAATGCATATAAACTTATCGAAACTTCTAAATGCCAAAAAAACAAAGAAATACTGGAAGGGTCTTTTTATTATTTTGACAACACCAGAGGCCTTCCCCTCTGAAAAAAATTGACCTTCAAAAGTATTGAAATTATTATGACCCGTGCATATTTTTTTTCTTGCATGAACAAACGGAGCAATCCATCCACACTCATTAAAACCATTAAAAAAAACTATATCAACAGACTCTGCCTTAATGATTTTGTTTAGCCTAAAAATCAGTACGAGTAAATTGCTTTTTACTGCCACATCAAGACCATCATGAAGGATAACCATGCCCTGAACATCTTGGATTAATTTATTTTTCGGGGCTATTAAATGTATGCTTTCAAACCTTCGACTGAGAAAAAAACCTTTTATTATTGTCTTTAAATAAACCTCTCCCCCACCGTATATCTCTGTCGGACACACAAATAAAATATTTTTTTTCTTATCTATCATTACGCATCATCTTTAATGAAAAAATATCTTTGATAATGAAAAAAAAAGCAACTGGATACTTAATGAGGTATCTTGTGATTAGTCTAGGTTCATCTATACACCGATAAAGCCAGCGCAACTTCAGACGATTAAAAACCGGAGGATAATAATCCATTGCCTTAGAAGACTGATGAAAAAAACCACCGCAAGTAAAACCCGTCCCATTCCAACCTTGGCACTTCAGGTCAATCAGGAATTCTTCTTGCCTGGGAGTGCCCATACCACAGATTACATAATCTATTTTTTTGCTAGCTACCTCCTCAACAACATTACACCGATCCTCACCTACACAATAGCCATGACTATAGCCAGCCACCTGGATACCGACAAAGCGTCTTTTTACATTCGATACAAACAACTCAATGATTTTTTGGTTTGATCCAATAAAATATATTGTTTTTTTTTGCTTGACACACAATGTAAATATCTCATTCGCCATTGATGTCATATCGAAACTTTTTCTTTTGATATCTCTACACATCAACCGGTTGATGATTACTTTTAATGCACCTCCATCTACTAAAAACGAGTCGACGCCCTCTACTATATCTTTACGGCCCCGGATAATGTGATAGGAATATGGATTCAAATAAGTATTAATCCCATTCTCCACATAATCCGAGCTCACTTTATCTAGCAACATTTTTCTCGTCATATTGGAGATCCATCCACTCAAGTTTTAAAATGATTAAAAGGTTATAAAACATTACAGATGACCATATTAAAACATTATCGGTCAAAAAAATTACTAGCGTATATATAGCGACAGATCGAGATTTAACATTCCTAAGCGTTAGGAATAAATAACAGAAGACCACCATAGCTGGAAGCCCCACTTCATACCCGATCTTGAGAATATCACTATGTAAATTATCGTATGAGAATTTAATTTCATGATGATTATTTAACATTCCATAAGTAGACCCAATTCCATCACCGATCAACAATAAATGGGGCTTGCTTACAATATTAAAGTACACCTCCTGATATATATCGAACCGACCCAATGAAATTTGACTACTAGTCTGCCCAGTTAATAAAAACACTAAGGGATCAAGAGCGCCAGATGAAAATAATACAATAAGTAAAAAAGAGATCAGAACAAAGATAGTAACGACAAACCTACCCGTGAATAAATTCTTAAAAAAATAAGGCATACAACTTGAAAAAATAACAAAGAATACTCCTACAAAAGCAATTCTTTTAAGTGTGAGGACCATCAGGAAAAAATTAAAAAGAAATAATTTTTTGTTTCCTATCGAAAAATAATAGATGGCGAATGCTCCAAATGTAAACGACGCTGGAGACTCATAAATCGCTGATGAGTCATAGATTGATAACTCACCGAAATCGACAAATAATATAGATATGAACCAACAGGCTACGAAGATGGCCCATATTTTTTCCATATTCATTTTTGCGTCATGAAAAAGATATAATGGAACCACATAAGTCAGAATAAAAAAAATATCTTTCAGGCCGTTTATTTTTGGCTCTACAACATATGTTATAAAAGAATAACCTAACAATATAAACCAACCGAAGAAAAACTTTCGGCCCACATCATAAGCATCATGCCTTTTTCGAACAAAAATCAATATTATCGACATTGGAAGTATTAAGTACTTCGGATATTTAAACACCTCATGTGCGACCACTAAACTCGACAAAGCCATCAAAAATGAAAAAATTAAAATAATCTCATAGAGTGGGATAAGTAATTTATCTTCTTCATTTTTTAGCATTGTCTACTATTCATTTCGTTGTGGCGGTTTGAGATGATAAAAACCTGATCATTTCTGACTCATCTAATCGAAGGAAATAAAATCCTCTAAAAACTCGCCACAGCCGCCGCACCCAGCGCCATCTGATAAACAATCTTCGATACACTGCCCCACAACGTCAACGCCTTCATCCTATCGGCATCTAACGGCACTACCACAGTATCGCCAGGCTGTATTGAACTATCACCGCGCTTAAACCAGCGCGAATTTTTGGGCAAAAACACGCTGCCGTTGGCTTTAACTACATAAATGCGTTTTTCATCGGCTTTGAGTGTTGGCCCACCGCTGCGCTCAATAAAGTCTTTAACCGAGAGCTTGGCCTCATACAAATGCGAGGTGGGGTGCTGCACCTCACCCACAACGGTAACCGTTTGCTTTTGCATAGGCACAGTTAATTGGTCGCCGGCTTTAAGCACTACGTCGTAACTTTCAGGCCTTTCAATGATGGCCGCTAAATCGATAACCATGCGGCCGGTGGGCACTATGTCTTGCATGCTTGTTAACAATTGTTCGGCTTCTTGTTGGTTAACGCCCTCGCCCTCTTCTTGAAGATTAGACGCGGCAAGATCCGACTCAAGGCGCTGCTGTAATTCGGCTAAGCGCACACGCTCTAGCTCACGCAGTGCTTTACGCGAAAACACGCCGGCCTCAACAAACGCATATTCAGTA
>CAJQKX010000442.1 GCA_905479025.1 uncultured Paraglaciecola sp. | reverse complement strand
AAAATTGTGCCAGCAAATAAGCAGACTCTGCGGACTTTGCGGTTGCTGCTTGATGCAGCCAATTAAAAGCCTGCTGATAATCTTACTTAAGGTAAGTCCCATTAAAATACCACTTGCTGTATCACCGCACATATATTGATATTCACGGTAAAATGAATACTACGTATGAAACGTCAATCCACAAGTATCTAAAACCGCATTGACTTTCTTATCAACGTTGAGCACACAGAATAATCATGAGTTCTTTAGGCAATCACAGTCAAAACATGCCCAAAGGTATCGCTTAGAGATTGATTGATTGATTGATTGATGATTGATGATTGATGATTGATATGAAAGAGTGGATTGTACTGGCTGATGTATTCAAGAGAATAAAACAGGCCATATAGCGCAACATCACAGTACTATTCTAGAGCAACTAGGTATCAATACTGAGCAATGACTCACCACAGAGTTTGAACAAGACTTTGGGCAGTAAACATATGCTGCAGCCATTCAAACAACACATAGACCAACGACGACTACCCAGTATGGCCAGAGCCATTATTCTACTAAAACACGCCTTGATAGTCTCACCCAATAAAAAGAAATATTCTTCTTCTCAATCTAGGTGTGTAAGGCTTCTACCCACCTAATAAATAAGTTGACTTTAATAATCACGGAAAATGAAAATACAAACAACCGTGTATTGTTTAGTTGATAAATTTAATCACCAAATGCTTTGCATGATCCCCATTTTCAACTATCTTTATGGTTTTTTTATTATTTGTGAAAGATGCCTCAGTCTCTGCGCCATCAATTTGAACTGAGCCTAGTCTGCAAGTTCTTTTTCAATTTCATCGATTAAACTTTTAAGCATGATTTTTATCTGTGTTAAATCATGGCTCTTGGTTTTAATACTGGTTTCAAGTTTGGCTGCTTTTTGGCCTACTGTTTTAAAACCAAACAATTGGGCCGCACCGCACAGGCTATGTGCTTGTTTGGCGAGCTGCCCCAGATCGTTATTCTCGCCGTGTAAAATAAATTGCTGGCGCTCTGTGACTAGACTGTTTTTAAACTCAACAACTAGATCTGACATATCCACCTTACCCAGAGCCTTATCGACCTGCAGCTCTACCTCGTCGTCATCGCCAGCGAAGTATTTTGTCAAAGTGGCGATCAAGTGCTGTCTGTCCAGAGGTTTTTGAAGGTAGCCATCAAACCCTAAGCGCTTATAGTGTTCGACTTCATTAGCCATGGCATTGGCGGTGAGGGCAATAATAGGACAAGTACAACCCTGAGCACGCAATGATTGATAGGTCTGGATCCCATCCAAATTGGGCATTTGAATATCCAGTAAGACAAGGTCTGGCAAATGCTTCTTATAGGATTCAAGCGCCTCAAAGCCATCATTAGCGGTAAAAACACTCAGCCCTAACTTGGTGAGTAATCTGTTGATGATACGACGGTTTTCAGGGTGATCCTCTGCCAATAGGACGTTGCCCCTGAACACCTGTTCAGAGGATAAAACATCATTATTAGGTTGTTTCTGAACAGCCTCAGCAGAAATATCACTAAAAGGCAATATAAAGGTAAAGACACTGCCCTGACCCAATTTACTTTTTACCGTTATTTTCCCTCCCATCAATAACGCCAACTGATGAGAAATATACAACCCCAAACCGGAGCCACCGAATCGCCGCTTAATATTGTTATCCCCTTGCGTAAAGCTAGTGAATATCTGCTGTTGTTGACTCTCGCTGATACCAATACCACTGTCTTCCAGGGTAAAAATCAACTTATTTTTTAAAGTACAAACATGAAGAGAGACATGGCCTTTGAAAGTGAACTTAAGGGCATTAGAACACAGATTAATCAATATTTGCTTTAGGCGTAGGCCATCCACATTGACGATAAAAGGTACAGACAAGTCATCATCTAGGGTAAAAGACAACCCTTTGACTTTGGCTTGCAAATCAAACATCGTATTAATATTTCTAAGCAACTCATGCAAGTCTTGTGGCACCAACTCCAGTTCAAACCTATTTTCTTCGATTTGAGTCAAATCCAGTATGTCGTCAAGTAAGGCCAATAGATACAGGCTACTGTCATGAATAATGGCCACTTCTTTATAAATTACTTCAGGCGCGACTTCCCGGCAGATAATGGCTTCAGCCTGACCGATTACTGTGGTCAGTGGGGTACGTATCTCGTGACTCATTTTAGCTAAAAACTGAGTCTTTATTTTATTCGCCTCAGCTAACTTACTCGACTCCAATGCGATGGACGCAGTTTTTTCAGCGATTTGTCTTTCGACCTTAATCACTGAACGTTTGTGTCGCTGAAGATAATAATTAATCCCCAGCAGTACTGAGCACAGATAAACAAGATACATCCACCACTGCTGCCACCAGGCGGTTGCGATATAAATGTTGATGGCTAATTCGTTCTCATACCAAAGGTCTTTTTTAGCGGCTGCTCGTACTTGAAAGGTATAATCGCCACCCGCTAAATTGGTGTAGGTCGCGCTATTATTATTGCCATTTTCTATCCAGTATTGATCAAACCCATCCAATTTATAGCTATACTGAATTTTGTGTGCGTGCATTAAGTCCATTGTTGCAAAGTCAAATTTCAGGTTGTTTTGCTGATGTGTAAGCCTGATACCAGCATTTTGTGCAGTAGCTATATTGTCATCTCGCTCAGAGCCCAATACTTCAAAATTTGTGAGGTGAATGTCTTCGGTTAAGGCAGGTTCTGAAATGTGCTGAGGGGTAAAATAATAAATTCCCTTTCTAGTAGGTAAATATATAGTGTCATCTTTAATACTGGCGGTCGGAAATAAAAAATACCGAGCGTTTGGCAGTCCATCCCGTTTGTTAAAATGCTGCAGGTCGCCATTATTGGGATTAAATTTACTGATGCTAACCGGAGTAACTAACCATAAAAAGCCCCTTGTATCTTCATGAATAAAGTGAATCTGTCGGTTGTCGTCGCCAGAAAAATAGCGATTATAGGGTTCATAAGCGGTTAAATTTTCATTGAGTAAATACAACCCTTGACTGGTTCCTACCCATAGGCGTTCTTGACTGTCTTGAAAGATGGAGTGGATGACAGTATCTTCTTCAACACCTTCATTATCGGTTGCAGAGATGAAGGGCAGCAACGTTTTGGTATCTGTAATCTTATGGGTTGTTAAGCCCATATTCGTGCCAATCCACATTCGCTTATCTGGTGCCAGATACAATACAAATGGTATCATTTTGCTTGATGGGGGAGGGCTTTGTGTATCTATGGGAAAATGCTCAAATCTCCCATCCAAATTTTGGATAATAAATATACCATTGTCTGTGGCCAGCCAAATATTGTCCTGCTCATCTTTTTCGATATCCTTAATATCGGTAAATAAAGCCGGCTCATCTGCCTTCGGATATACCTGCTCTCTGAAACCTGCTGTGTCTAATTTAAATACACTACTTTGATCGCCATACCAAATGTTTCCTTCAGAAGTTTGGATCATATACAAGGAACCAGGCTGGGTGTGACTGTCTGACTTTATATCGAGTCTTGTCAATTCGTCGGTAGCAGGGCGCCATTTTTGAATACCATGCTGGGTAGTGGACACTAAAACACTGTCATCATCTGCCAATAGAAGAGCCGCAGCTCCATGTATTTTGGGGGTTTCATAAACGTTAAAGGTGTTTATTTTGCTTATTTTATACACCCCTACTCCCTCACAGCTCAACCAAATAGTACTCTGGCGGTCTTGAAACAATGTTTGACTGCAACTATCATCAAATCCTAAATTCACTTTTTTTAAGGTCAAGTCATCCGTCGA
>CAJQKX010000441.1 GCA_905479025.1 uncultured Paraglaciecola sp. | reverse complement strand
AGCATACTGCCATAATTCAATTTCAACTTTTTTATTGCCAGGCCACCCATTAACAGCAAAATAGCGGGCCAGTACACGTTTCACATTACCGTCTAAAATACTGTGATGCTGACCACAAGCTAAAGACAATATAGCGCCAGCAGTAGAGCGACCAATACCAGGTAAGGCGATTAGTTGTTGTAACTGTTCAGGGAATTTTCCGAAGTAATTATCTCTAATAATTTGCGCTGATTTTTGCAAATTGCGCGCTCGAGCATAATAGCCAAGACCTGTCCAATGGTGTAACACTTCATCTTGCGCTGCATTGGCCAAACTCAATACATCAGGGAATCGCTGCATAAAAGCATGGTAATAGGGGATAACCGTTTTTACCTGCGTTTGCTGCAACATGATTTCAGACACCCAAACTGTGTAAGGGGTTTTATTTAACTGCCAAGGCAAATTTTTTCTGCCATTTAAGTCAAACCAAACTAAGACTTTTTCACTAAAACGAGAATATATAGCTTTAATATTGTTAGGCACCGAGTAAGGTTCTGTTGTTCTTGAGGTAATTAACGGATAATACCCTAACAAACTTGAAATAGTTCATTTGAGAAGAGATTGCCAAAAACAAACGATATCATTTATCAAATTGACCAGCCTGTCGTCTTCTTCCCTGGCACATTGTGTGATGAAAGAATATTCAACTCATGTTGGCAACATTTAGATATACCTATGCGTGCTTTTGTACCTTTGCAGTGGGCAGAAGATTTAGCCCAAATGAAAATGTTAAGTGCAGACCGTCTCGCCTATTTTGAACCGCCTGTGCATTTGGTGGGATATTCTTTGGGGGGGTATGTCGCAGCGTTGACCGCTTCAGAAAATCAAGGTCGTATTGCATCTTTGACGCTTATTGCTTGTGCCTGTGACGAATTACCTGAAGATGATGTTCAGCAGCGTCAACAATTGCTTAAGTTAATCAAATATAAACAATATAGCGGTATGACCGATACCCGCTTGAATAGTTTTTTTCATGACTGCCATCATCAGAATTGCGAATATGTAAATATCCTTAAACAAATGGAACAAGACTTGGGTTCTGCGGTTTTGGCTGCGCAATTGGCGGCGATTTATCCCAGGAAAAACCTGCTTCCCGGTTTATCTAAGTGCCCTTTTCCTATTCACCTTGTTAGTGGCGAACAAGACAATTTGGTGAGTGAAGCAACCATGTTTACCATGAATAAACTTTTACCAAATAGTGATATGACCTTAATTAAAAAAGCCGGGCATATGTTGCCAATTGAACAATCTAGAGCGTTGGCGGAATATTTAGCGTCAAAAATTAGATAAACTATAACGTCTACCTTGCAATCAGTCTGTGTCGCCGGATAATGCGCCACACAAAGTGCTGGCAAAATCAATTTTAAGCATAGATATGTCACCAGTAACATTTTTTGAGATGAGATCTAAATATGAGTCAGTTTACATCTGAACAAGAAGCCGCCAAATCAGGCGTGTACGTTCGCAAAATTCAGAGTTTTGTGAAAAGAGAAGGGCGTTTAACTTCGGGTCAGGCGAAATCAATCGAACAAAACTGGCCCACTATGGGTTTAAAGCATATTGACGGCTTACAAAATTTTGCAGACGTTTTTGATCGCCAAGCATCGCTAGTATTAGAGATTGGTTTTGGTATGGGCAAGTCTTTGGTTGAGATGGCGTTAAATGAGCCAGATAAAGATTTTATTGGGATTGAAGTTCACCGCCCTGGAGTTGGAACCTGTCTAAGCGAAGCTGCTGCGCAAAATGTACATAACTTACGAGTATACGAGCACGATGCGGTTGAAGTGATTGCTGATTGCATCGCTGATAATTCTTTGGCACGTGTGCAGTTATTTTTTCCTGACCCTTGGCATAAAAAACGCCATCACAAAAGACGCATTGTGCAGTCTGATTTTGTGCAAAAGCTTAGAAACAAGTTAGCAATTGGCGGTGTGTTTCATATGGCGACTGATTGGGAAAACTACGCTGAACATATGTTGGTTATCATGTCTGAAGCTGAAGGTTTTAATAATCAATCAACGACTAACGATTATGTGCCAAGACCCGAGCAGCGACCGCTTACTAAATTTGAACAGCGTGGACATAGATTAGGCCACGGTGTATGGGACTTAATGTTTGAGAGGATTTCTTGATGCTGTCTGCTCCTAGTCAATTATTGATGCGTAATAAAGATACCTTCGCACAGGGCAAGTGGTTACTGGTTAACCCAACCGATAGCCACATAACTAAACAACTGAACAACCCTGACATTGAGGTGTTTCACCAATACTTTGATATTTATCAGCAAAGTTGTGCTGCGGGAAATTCAACGCAACATACGTTCACAGCTGTTTACTCCACTGATGACAAATTTGATGGTGCGGTTATTTACATGCCTAAGTCTAAAGAGCATGCGAAAATGTTGATTGCCAATGTTGCAGCTTGTCTTAAGGAAAATGGCAGTCTTTTACTTGTGGGTGAAAACAAAGGCGGTGTAAAAAGTGCGGCAAAAATCTTCGAGACTATTAGTTCTCAAGTAAACAAAGTCGATTCTGCACGTCATTGTGCATTATTTGGTGCACAAATCGATAAACCAGTAAAATCCTTTGAGCTAGCCAAATGGCAGAGTGAAATTGAAATTTCCGTTGGTGGTTTAGACTATAAAATTTGTTCTTTACCGGGCGTGTTTAACCATGGCGCAATCGACTTAGGTACTAGGGTGTTATTGGATAACTTACCTGAAATAAAAACTGGTCGTTTGTTAGACTTTGGTTGTGGTGCAGGTGTAATTGGATGTTATCTTGGGTTGAAAAGTCCAGAAAGTGAAGTGGTGATGAGTGATGTCAGTGCCTTAGCTGTGCACTGCTCAAAAGAAAGTGCCAATCTGAACCACATTAACGTTAAGGTGGTGCCGTCAAACGGCTTGATGGATGTGCAAGGCAAGTTTTCTGCCGTATATACTAATCCACCTTTTCATACCGGTATTCAGACAGACTATTCTGTGACTGAAGAATTTATTGCCCAGCTAAAACAATACCTTGCTAAAGGTGGTTCACTGACATTGGTGGCGAATAAATTTTTGCGTTATTCTGAGTTACTTGAACAGCGGTTTAGTGTGGTGGGTCTTATTGCCCAAACCACTAAATTCAGTCTTTACCATTGCGCTCGCATAAAATAGAAAAGGTAAGCAGCTCGAATGAAAATATTGTTTGTTGTGTCTGAAGTGGAAGATCTTGTCAAAACTGGAGGTTTAGCTGATGTAGGCAAAGCTTTGCCTTTGGCATTGGCTGAACTGGGTCATGAAGTAACAATCGTAATGCCTTATTATAAACAGTTAGCAGATAAATTTAACGCCCCTGATTGTTGTGCCAAACAAACCTTAGATGCTGGCCATCAATCCTATGAGTTTGCTGTTAAACGTTTAACCTTGGAGGACTTGCCAGTATTAGCGGTTGACTACCCAGAGTATTTTGAACGTAAAGGTCTGTATTCTGACGACTATCATGCTTATCCAGATAATGCAGAACGTTTTGCATTTTTTGCAAGTGCGGCTTTACAAGCTTCAAAGGCAGTAGGATTTCAGCCTGATATTATTCATTGTAATGACTGGCATACTGCACTCACACCCTATTTTGTCAGTATCGACAACTCTGGTTTTTTTGCTCAGGCAAAAACAATTTTTACTATACACAATGGGGCTTACCAAGGAACACATCAATTTAGCGATATTGCTTTCTTACAGACACATTATAAATTACATAGCCAGTTGGACGGAGATGCTTTAAATTTTGTACGCATGGGGATCCGTTATGCCAATAAAATTAACGCTGTCAGTCCTAACTATGCACAAGAACTACTGTCATCTCTTGGTTCTCATCACTTGTATGATGAGTTCCAAAACCGACGAGACGACGTGTCAGGTATTTTAAATGGTTGTGATTACAGCCAGTGGGATCCTATTAATGACCCACATATTGCAAAAAACTTTCATCATGCTGACTTGTCTGGCAAAAAAGCCTGCAAAGCTGAATTACAAAAAGAGTTAGGGCTACCAAAAAAAGTGCGCGTTCCTATCATTGGTATGGTGTGTCGTCTAACTGACCAAAAAGGCTTTGGCTTTATTTTGCCTATGTTAACTAAACTGATGCAACATAACGTGCAATTGGCCATCATTGGTACCGGCGATCCAAAAATCAGCCTGTTTTTGCGAGATGTGGCTGACAAATATCCTAAAAAAATGGCGTTTTTTGAAGGTTTCAGTGTGCGAAAAGCACACATGATTGAAGCGGGTAGTGACTTTTTTCTAATGCCTTCTTTGTTCGAGCCTTGTGGCTTGAATCAAATGTATAGTTTGGCATATGGCACCTTGCCTATAGTCAGATCTGTCGGCGGGCTTAAGGATACTGTGATAGATTTGGCAGAAGATCCAATCAGTGCGACTGGGTTTGTATTCGAACAGCCCGATAGCAGCGCATTGCTATCATGTATAGAGCGTGCATTACTGTTTTATCATGAGTTGCCTAAGGCTCTTGAGTTAACCCAACAGCGAGCTATGCA
>CAJQKX010000440.1 GCA_905479025.1 uncultured Paraglaciecola sp. | reverse complement strand
TAAACGGCGCATCCCTTTACCCTCAGCGCCCATTACAAGGGCCATTGGCCCATTAAATTTGCAATCGTAGATATTATTTTCTGCTTCCCCTGATGTGCCGACTATCCACACTCCAGCGTCTTGCAAGTCTCGCAAGGTTCTAGCGAGGTTAGTGACTTGAACTAAAGGAATAACATCAGCTGCGCCGCAGGCCACTTTTCGCACCACTGGTGTTAAAGCTGCAGATTTATCTTTAGGTACCACCACCGCATCCACACCGGCAGCATCGGCAGTACGTAAGCAAGCCCCCAAATTATGAGGATCAGTCACGCCATCCAATATTAGCAAAAAGGGTAATTTACTTGACTCTACAATTGAGGCTAAGTCATTTTCATTATATTGCTTAGCAGGTTTAACTTTTGCGACTACACCTTGATGTTGCCCACCGTCTACCTTGTCATCTAATGTTTTACGCTGACAAAATTGCACAGAAGTCCCAAAGCTTCTTGCTTGGCTAACGATGTCGTGAATGCTTTTATCATCTCGGCCTTTCAATACAAAGAGTTCAATTAAACGCTCAGGTTCACGCAGGATAATTGATTCAATGGCGTGGATACCATATAACCATTCTTGTTGAGCCATATTAACTTTTTCCCTTTCTTGAAGTACTTGCCGGCTTACTTCGAGCAGACTTAGTTTTAGATGGAGTGCGGCTTTTTCTAGTCGCTGGCTTTTTAGTGGGTTTGGTGGCGGAAGTGGGTTTAGCATCTGTGCTTTTTTTATTTGGCTCTGACTTTTTTGACCTAGAAGGTTTCCTTCCCGCAGTTTTTTTAATATTTTTGCCTTCAACCCCGTCCAATAAAAAGTCTATTTTTCGTTCATCTAAGTTAACTGAAGCGACTTTAACTTCGACAGGATCGCCTAATCGGTAAACCGTACCAAAGCTCTCACCAATTAAATGCTGCTTAACTTCGTCATAGCGGAAATAGTCTTTTTCTAAAGCCGTAATATGCACTAAACCATCAATATGGAATTCGCTCAAACGCACAAAAAAACCAAAGTTAGTCACTGAAGCAATCACACCTTCAAACACATCGCCCACATGATCGAGCATAAATTCACATTTAAGCCAATCAGACACGTCTCTAGTGGCATCGTCAGCACGGCGTTCTGTCATCGAGCACTGCTCACCTAACGTCTCCACTTCATCTGCAGTATAGGCTTTGCCGCCTGATTGACTCTTTTGTTGATGTTGTTTATTGATTATGCCTTTTAGGGCGCGATGCACCACCAAGTCAGGATAGCGACGGATGGGGGAGGTGAAATGTGCATAAGCCTCTAATGCCAAACCAAAATGGCCGATGTTTTCATGATCGTATACCGCTTGTTTCATCGAGCGTAACAACATGGTTTGGATAAGTTCTTGGTCAGCTCTAGCTTGAATCTTTTCAATCACATCAGTGAAATCTTGCGGAGATACGTCACTGCCAATTTTATGAGTGATCCCCACTTCACCCAGGTACGACAAAAATGCGCCTAAACGATCAGTATCAGGCTCATCATGAATACGATACAACGCTTCAGCTTTATTTTTAGTTAACGTTTGCGCAGCAGACACATTTGCCAAAATCATACATTCTTCAATTAGCTTATGCGCATCATTGCGGGTAACCGGCACAATATTATCTATTTTACGTTGAGCGTTAAATACAAATTTGCTTTCTTGCGTTTCAAACTCAATCGCACCACGTTGATTACGTGTGCGTTTCAAAGCACGGTACATCTCGTGTAAATTTTTAAGGTGAGGCAATTGTTCAGCATAACGTTTGTGCAGTTCGGGGTGACCTTGTGCTCCCTGCTCTTTTAAGAGGTCCCACACTTTTGTATAGGTTAACCTTGCCTTAGAGTTCATTACCGCTTCGTAAAATTGATGTTCCAGCAGCTTACCTGTTTTGCTGATAATCATTTCACACACCATGCATAATCGGTCAACTTGAGGATTTAATGAACATAGACCGTTAGACAACGCTTCTGGCAACATGGGAATAACTTGTTCGGGAAAATACACAGAATTACCACGATTTTGTGCTTCACTATCAAGTGCTGTACCCGGGCGCACATAATAACTGACATCGGCTATCGCCACCCATAATTGCCAACCACCTTCGTCTAAGGGTTCACAAAAAACGGCATCGTCAAAATCTCGAGCATCTTCACCATCAATGGTGACAAGCGGTAACTGTCTGAGATCAATGCGACCTTCCTTCGCTTCCTCAGGGACTTGTTCATTTAATCCCTTCGTTTGCCTGTCGACACCTTTTGGCCAATGATGAGGAATATCAAAAGTACGCAGCGCCATATCAATTTCCATGCCGGGCGCCATATGTTCACCCAACACTTCAATAATTTTACCTATAGCGTTTACACGTTTACGAGGACGCTGAATAATTTCAACGACAACAATATGCCCTTGACGAGCACCGTTGGTTTGTTCTTTGGGTATCATAATCTCGTGGTTAATGCGGCTATCATCGGGAATTACTACCCCCACATTATTTTCAAAAAAGTATCGACCCACTATGGGTTCAGTGCGAGGCTCGACAATTTTGGCAATTCTGGCTTCTCGTCTGCCACGGTTATCTGTGCCACTTTCTTTTACAAGCACCCTATCACCATGAAACACAGTAGACATTTGTGCATTATGAATAAATAAGTCTTTTTCACCATCATCGCGTTTTAAAAAACCAAAACCATCACGATGCCCAATTACTCGGCCTTGAATAAGATCCTCTGTTTTAAGCTTTGCATACTTTTTGTCACGATTGAACTCAACTTGCCCTTCACGCTCCATAGCTCGGAGGCGACGCTGAATGCCAATGCGACTGTCCTCATCTTTTGCATCAAGCAACTGACAAAACTCTATGAAAGACAAAGGCTTTTTAGCTTCGACTAAAAGTTCGAGTAAATATTCACGGCTAGCAACCGGCTTTTCGTATTTTTCTTTTTCGCGTTGGTAAAATGGGTCGTCGCTCATAGGGCGAGGAAATTCCTAACTAATAAATATAATCATGCAGTATAACTAAATGAGCAGCCCAAATAAGATTTTTTAACAGAAACTGTATTAGTAAAACTAATTCACTCATAGCCCATTCATTCACTGCACCTTTGACCCATGACTATTTCCATCTTTTGTCCGCTCTAACTTCAGCAAACAATTCAAGGTTTTTATTCATGAAATCGCGCACTGCGCCTCAACCCTAGTGAAGTGTGTTGTGCACGGAGTAAAGATTTGTGAAGCGAAAACACATACAATACAGCATACCTAAGCACTTTAAATGCAAAATACTATAACGCCCAAAATCGTGAAGAAATCGATTAAACTCACCTCCATGCTTTTTTGGGTAAAACTGCCTTAAGTGTGTGAGTATTTTAGGCGAAACGAGATTTAACGAATGTTTTGGCAATCTAGGGGCGATGACGGAGACGTCTCATAATGTGGCGACACATTTACCATAATGAGAGACGTTGTGAACTATATAATGAACACGCCTTAAAACAAGGCTATAAAGTTGAGTCGTATACCATTCCCTCCGATAAGTATTGAAAGCTTGAATTAGTATGGTTTCAAGGTAACAACATGTTCTTTTCAGAAAACACCTTATTTTCTTATCGCGTCCGAGTGGTTCCACAGTGTTTTATTCACAATCAGAAGCCGCAGCCGATTGTAATTAAGAGTTAAGGGGCCTTTTAGCCTTACGTATTGCTTTGGGGTGCATCAGTTTTTCTAAGCCTTGCATACAGCTTGCAATTTTACGGTGAGTGGGTTTATCTGCGGTAATTGCATTGTACAACCAGTGATAAGCGTCTTCATAATCATAGGGACTGCCATACCCCTCAATAAATAATTCTGCCAATTGAATCTGTGCCCTTAAGTGTCCAAGAACAGAGGCCTCACGTAAAAAAACGACTGCTCTTTCTTTATCCTGTTGGACCAGTTTACCTTGAGAATAATAACGACCTAATTGCTCCAATCCAGACGGGAGACCTTGCTCAGCAGCTTGATGCATAAAATTTATGCCCCGATCGGGCTCTGCGTCAACGCAGACTCCCCAAGCGAGCATGTCGCCCCACAAAAACTGATAACTAGGAATTTTGAGTACTTCCGCCCGTGCCTGAATATCCTGCACCAACTGACAATTATCTGACACCACACGGCTCAAATGTTCATTTTTATTAATTAGGTCCAGTAACTCATCCTGTGAATAAAGCTGGACAGCTTTAATTTCATCATCTGCTTTGGTAGAAGCAACAAATAATAAGACACAACAGACTAATGATAAAGATTTGAATAAGCGCATAAAAATCATCTGAATTTTACTATTTCTCTATATCGGCAATAAAATGGTTTTTATAAATGGTTGAGGGTCATTAAACCCTAACCATGTGCAAGACCAATTATTATGTTACCAACTGTTTGGCCACTTTCTATTTATGTGTTAACGCCATTTTTATAACCAAGGCATGCTCAAACAAATCATGGCCTAAGTCGGTTAAATATCCCCCATCAGGTAACGTTACGATACCTTTTTCAAATAATCTCTTCGCAGCATCAATCACCATTGGTTCTGCGTCATTGTGAATTTTCAAACCTTGCATCAAACTTTTGTTAGGAAATTTCAATAATAAGTTAAGTTCTGCAACCATATCAGACGAAAATGTCATGTTTATTCCTCATAAATTATGCACTTAATTCCCGTGCACAGAGCGGGCTTATATTAGGTTTAAGCGGAACAAAGCATTCAATTATAGAACTTCCACCAAAACCTAGTATTTTCAGTTAATTACGACTCGTATAAAATCAGTCATATGTTTATAATCCTCTACTGAGCCTAAAGCTCAAACAGATGAATATCAAAGGTTATTTCAAATAATCATATTCAAGTCCTATTAATCTAACCAGAAGATATCCATGCAAATAACCCAATGTAAGGTAAAAAAAATTGAATCCCTTACAGACTCAATTAAACGTGTTGTACTAATTCCTGGCTCTCCCCTGAGTTTTATTGCTGGTCAATATTTGCAAGTAGTAATGGGCGAAAATGACAAGCGCCCCTTCTCTATAGCTAACGCGCCTCGTGCAGATGGTACTATTGAATTACATATTGGAGCTGAACCAGGCAATCATTATGCTGGGCAAGTTTTAGAAAGAATGATGAAAGATTCACAGATAAAAGTTGAGGGGGGATTAGGGGAAGCCTATCTTAATCAACCCACTGCACAATCTACTATTTTGTTGGCTGGCGGTACTGGATTTTCGTATACCTTATCTATATTGCAGCAACTTCTACACAAACCGTTAATAGCCCCGGTAATTTTGTATTGGGGAACACGTACGATTAATGACATGTATGCCTTTAACGAACTTTGCTCTCTTGCCAAAAAACATCCTTTTTTTACCTTCATCCCAGTGGTAGAGCTTCCAGAAAAGGATTGGGCAGGCAAAACAGGGTGGGTACATCAAGCTGTGCTTGAGGACATTCAAGACATGAGCACTTATCAAGTTTACGTGGCTGGACGTTTTGAGATGGCAAAAGTGGTACGTGATGATTTCGTTAAACAAGGATTACCGATAACGTCTTTGTTTGGCGATGCATTCGCATTTATTTAAGGAATAAGGGAGCTTCAAAAGAAAGCTCCTGATTATCTTTTACACCGCGCCATCAAATTCTAATTGCCGCCAAGCTTCATACACAAACACTGACACTGCATTCGATAAGTTCATGCTACGACTTTGTGCCAGCATAGGAATACGTACTCGCTGCTCGGGTGGCAGAGATTCAATAATCTCATCGGGTAGGCCTCGGGTTTCGGGCCCAAACAACAATGCATCCCCTGCTTGATACTTAGCTTTGGCAAAGAACGCCTTGCCTTTGGTTGTGCATGCAAAAATTCTTTTAGGCTGTCGAACTTGAATATAAGTGTCAATATTTGGATAACGTTGTACGTTAGCAAACTCGTGATAATCCAACCCCGCCCTACGCACTTTTTTGTCATCCCAATCAAAGCCTAGAGGTTCAATTAAATGTAATGCAAAACCAGTATTCGCACATAGGCGGATAATGTTACCAGTATTAGGAGGTATTTCAGGTTGGTATAAAACAATATCGAGCATGGTTATAATTTCAGTTATCTATAGTGTTGGTATATTAACAAAATCTAGCTAGATGGTTTAACACTTAGTGGGTCTTTATCTTTTGCGCTTATTTTGATAGCTATCATCTTGAGAGCTATCATCTAAAAAAGTTTAAAATTGCAGTTAAACAAATTATTCTAAATTTATCCTGCTCTTCTAACAATTCATGCTTAGCTCCTTCAATTACCATCAGCTTAGAATTTGCCATTTTTGCCACTACCCTGCTTTGCCTTTTATTATCTACGACTTGATCAGCTCCAGCTTGAATGACTAAAGCGGGAATGGGAAAACGATGCACATATTGCTCTACTTCGTTCATTGCTTGAGCTGCCATTTTTAGCCAATGCCCGCTGACTCCACCTAACTGTAATTGAGGTGCGGCTTGATATTCTTGACGAAAAAGTTGATACCTGATTTCACTGTGCGTTAATTCATTGGATACAAAAGGCTGATTGTCATAATTTTTTTGTCCAAAAAAATAGGTGTTCTTTTTATTGATACTGGCGTGTAAATTCAGCAGTAAATTAGCTAACCAATCAGGTAAAGGTGGACGAATGCCAAACATAGGTGCACAAAGCGCTACCTTTTCAAATAATTCCGGATAACGTAAAACGGTCAAAGCGCCGATGGTCCCGCCCATTGAATGACACAACAACTTAGGTTTATGTGGTGTTTTTTCAGTGACCACTTCATCAATAAATTTTTTGAAATCAGCCACATATTCAGAAAAGTTTCCCACATAGCCTATTTGTGAATTGTCTAACATACGCCCTGACAGACCCTGCCCTCTATGGTCATGAATAAATACCGAATATCCATTTTGATAGAAGTCGTAC
This sequence comes from uncultured Paraglaciecola sp., assembly GCA_905479025.1. The sequence goes on along the minus strand of CAJQKX010000440.1, from coordinate 776 downwards.
ACTACCTCCTTATACTTAATTAAACTTTCGATACGCCCTGATGAAATCACCACAGCTCCAAGTGCCTGAGGATGCAGTGCGTAAGCGTATGCAATAGCTACTTTTTCCATTTCCCCCGGTTCCTCAACCCCATCAAAGTTTCCGTGTTGAACCGTCTCTTGCCAAAAAGGTTGAATAGCGGTGACATACTTTGATGCTAAGTTATCTTCAGAGCAAAGGGTAAAGTGAGACATATAAGAAACCTACCTTGAAATTCGATATGAAATACGTGCCGCAAACTAGTACTCATTATTTATAAAGCAATGACTAAAGTTGGCTTATTTGGCTTGACTGAGTTTTTTGTTGTGGTTGGTTTCAATTGTCCTAAGGATATCGCGCCAACTAATAATGCCAATTGGGGCACCTTTTTCATTTACGACTGGAATGCAGGAAATATTGTGTTTATTGAATAGACTAATTGCCTCATACACATCAGCTGAGTGCTTCAAGGTAATAGGCTTTCGGTTCATGATTTGGTGAACCTTTATATCCAAAGTAAACTGATCATGTGCAGTTGCTTGAATTGTATCAATAAAAGGACTAATTGACTTGAGCAAATCACGATCTGAAATCACACCATACAACTTCCCATTTTCTACTACGAGTAAATGGTGAAACTTAGCATTTACAAAAATTTGTTTAACCGTGCGCAAAGTGTCATCCAATGTAACAGATACCACCGGTTTACTCATGATCCGCTCAACTAACATGTGTTGCCTCATTCCCCAAACTACAAT